>JAIBAD010000021.1 GCA_019695395.1 Alphaproteobacteria bacterium | reverse complement strand
CCTAACAGATTTTGGGGTACCCGCCATTGTTGGGGGAAATTACCGTGTTTTAGCAACCGACATTTATCAATATATTATTGGCCAATATAATTTTTCTTTGGGTTCTGTTGTGGCGGTTCTTTTATTGATACCAAGTTTAATGATTTTTTGCATTGATTATCTTTTTTTTAAAAAACAAAAAACTACCTTTATGCCTCATGCTATTCCTTATCAACCAAAACCCAGTATGATTAAAAATTCTATTTTATTCATTTTATCTTTAATCCCAGCACTTTTTATTGCTATGATTTTTATGGCTGCTTTTATAGGATCATTTATAACCTATTGGCCCTATAATCTAACGCTTACCTTATCCCATTATAATTTCACCCATTTTGATGAAGCAGGTTGGTCCAGTTATATTAATAGTTTGCTTTTGGCTTTCTGTGTGTCATGTCTGGGATTATTCTTGATAAGCTTAACAGCATATATAACCACACGAATAAAATCGCGGGGGCTGATAACCACTTTAATCCATTATGTATCATCTATTTCTATTGCCATACCAGGTGTGGTTTTTGGGTTATCCTATATTTTTTTCTTTAGCTCTTTTGCTCCCTTATTCAATTTTCTATATCCAGGTTTTTTAGTTTTAGTCATTAATACATTGGCCCATCTTTACACAACGGGATACATGCTAATGCGCAATCATTTCGGCCAAATCGACGAGTCTTTTGAAAAAGTTGGATATTCTCTTCATGGAAAAATGACCAAAATTATAGGCAAAATTATTTTACCTTTATCTTTGCCAGCCCTTTTGAACCTTGGAACCTATCTTTTTACAAATTCAATGGTTACGGTATCTTCGGTGATTTTTTTGTATTCGGCCCACACTAAATTGGCATCTATTGCTATTGTAAATATGAACGATACAGGATATACATCCAGTGCTGCCGCCATGAGTATTTTAATCTTTTTGACCGTTTTATGTATTGTGATACTAAAAAACATACTTGTGAAAATGATCTTTGCTCATGCCCCATGGTATCAATACAATGTCAAGCTGATATTTTAAAATTTAAATAGTTGCTTATTGATCCCACAGCAAAAAAAGTTGTTGCCATTAAAACCATAGAAGGGGCAGCTGGCCAATCCAAATAAAAAGATAAAATAAGCCCCCCAATGACAACAAAAATACCAATTAAGGTCGCAAGTAAAACCATTTTCTCAGGAGAAGATGAAAAATATCTTGCCACCATGGCAGGTATAATAAATAGCGCAGTTATTAAAATAATCCCCATAATTTGAATAGCAACCGCAATGGTTATGGCAATCATCACCATAAATAATAAACGTATTTTAATAATAGGTATTTTGTGAATGACAGCCAAATCTGGGTCAACTGTGACCGCCAATAAGGGACGCCAAAAAATCCAGATAACGGTCAAAAATATGCCACCCATACAATAAATCAGTATAATATCTTTGAAAGTAATTGTTAAAATATCCCCAAACAGATAAGTCATTAAGTTGCTTTGTACCCCAGGATTCACACTGATAAGAATTAAGCCCAAAGAAAGACTTGTCGTGGAAAGCAGATTTAAAAATCCATCATGAATTAATATTTTTTTATGACGTGTTATTGTTAAGAGAAAAGCAATAATCAGTGTAACTAAAAAAATACCCCATAAGGGATTAAGATGAAACCATAAACTTATACCGATACCTAAAAGGGCACTATGGGCCAATGTATCACTGAAAAAAGCAAGACGCTGCCAAATTAAAAAACATCCCAAGGGTCCCGATAATAAGGCCACCCCTATACCCGCAACTAACGCATATAGGATAAAAGATTCCATGAATAATTACCTTCGATAAAAATGATAAAAGATCATTTATTTTTATCACTTTCGTAAAAAGTATCATGATGAACATGATCGTGGTGATGTTGATAAATTCCTATACTTTTTGACAGCGCATCGCCAAATAAAGATTGGTACGCGGGATGCGATCCAATATGGTCTGGATGTCCCTGGCAACATAAATGATGATTTAAACATAATACGTGGTCTGTTGACGCCATAACGAAATGAAGATCATGGGATACCATCAAAATACTACATCTTCGTTTATGACGTAAATTTTGGACAATATCATAAAATTCTATTTGTCCGATAATATCAACACCTTGAAGCGGTTCATCCAAAATTAATAGATCTGGGTTTTGTAAAAGGGCATTGGCCAATAAAACACGTTGAAGTTCACCCATAGATAAAGTTGCTAAAGAAGAATGAAAAAGATGATCTGCCTTTACTTCTTTTAATATACCTACAATATCATCCGATTTTATATTCTGATATAGGGATAAAAAACGGCTAACTTTTAACGGAATGATTGGATTAAAATTAAATTTTTGCGGCATATATCCTATGCGAATAGTGGGATTGATTTTTAAATCCCCAGATGTTGCTGGCAAAAGCCCCAAAATAATTTTTATCAAACTTGTTTTACCTGCCCCATTAGGACCAATTAAAGTTGTAATTTGTCCAACTTGTATATCAAAACTAATATGATCTAAAATTAGTTTTTGCCCATAGCGCAAGGTAATATTTTCGGCACGTAACAAAAAACTTTTATCTTGCTTTGCTATATCCTGCATTTTTGGCAACAACCTTTAATTTCAATGATAGGTTCCGTGATTGTAAAATTTATTACTTCTGCTTCCTTCTTAATCAAATTTATAGGAGATACAGTTGTCATTTCCATAACATCTTGACATGTTGTACAAATAAAAAATTGGGATCGATGTATGGATAAGGGATGTGGACACCCAATAAAAGCATTTAAACTTTCAAGACGGTGAATAAGACCAAGTTCCAAAAGAAAATCAAGGCCACGATATATTGTCAAAGGGGCAACCACACCTTTTTTTTTGGATAAAATAGATAAAATTGTATAGGCCTTAATTGGTTTATGACTTCCCCAAATGATTTTCAAAATATCACGCCGAAGTGGCGTCAATTGTACTTTCTTCTTTAAGCTTATTTTTTCCGCCGCAAGTATAGCATTAGCTATACATGACGTATGATTATGGGGATGGTGAAGAGATTTTTTTTTCAAACGGAATACCTAAATCATTAATTTTATGACTTGCTTTTATGTTATATTATAACATATCATCTTATAAAACAATTCTTATTTAATATTTTATGGTTTCTTTTAATAAACATTTTATTCAAAAAATAATTCCCTATCTTCACTATGGCATGGCATTTTTTTTAGTATGTCCGCTTTCTGCCTTTGCTTCTTCGCCTATTATTCTCACAAGCATTAAACCCCTTCATTCTCTTGTTGCCAATCTAACCGAGGGGGTTAGTAACCCAGATTTATTGATTACCGGCGCACAATCAGAACATACATATCAATTAAAACCATCAGATATCAAAAAAATTAACCAAGCGCAGATAATATTCTGGATGGGAGAAACTATTGAACCAGCTTTAGCTAAATTATTTAATAATGCCGATCAAGTTCATAAAAATAGCCCAATAATTATTAAATTAAGTTCAGTTGAAGGATTAAAATTATTACCTTTACGTCACCCAGATGACCACGAAAGTCATGGGGATGATTTTCATGAATTATCTCATTTTAATTATGATGCGCACATTTGGCTGGATATTGATAATGTTATAATTTTAATTAATTACATAACCCAAATCTTTATTCAAAATGATCCAGACCATAAGGTTTTGTACCAAGCAAATAATCAAAAAATGATAACTAAATTAAAAACTTTAGATCAAGAAATTGTTGATAAATTAAAACCTGTTCATCATAAAGCTTTTATTGTCACCCATGATGCCTATCAATATTTTAGCAAACATTATAATCTTACTAACGACGAGGCTATTAGTTTAAGCCCAGATCAAAGTCCTGGTACCAAGCATTTAAATGATATCCAAAAAAAAATAATAACAAATAAAGTTACATGTTTTTTTGAAGAACCATCCCACAAAACATATTTCAAAGATATTCTTAAAAACAATCCAACTATTCATACAAAAATTTTAGACCCTTTAGGTGGTACCTTAAAAGAAGGTCCAGATCTTTATTTTACTATGATGAAAAACCTTGCCGATAATTTTTATGAATGTTTAAAATCTGAATAAAATATTTTTGTCTAACATTGACTTTTATCAAAATAACGCATTATCTATATAAATATCTATATCAACTGAAAGAGAAATAATGATGACAACTGAAAGAACTTTATCTATTCTTAAGCCAGATGCAACAAGACGTAATCTTACAGGTTTAATTAATAGCCGTTTTGAAAAGGCCGGGCTTAAAATTATTGCCCAAAAACGTCTTTGGTTAACCAAAGCCCAAGCTGAACAATTTTACGGTGTCCACAAAGACAGACCTTTTTTTAAGGATTTATGCACTTTTATGACAAGTGGTCCTATTGTGGTTCAGGTTTTAGAAGGTAAAGACGCCGTTCTAGCCAATCGCCAGCTTATGGGGGCAACCAATCCTGCCCAAGCGGAGATAGGGACAATTCGTAAAGATTATGCAGAATCCATAGAAGCAAATTCTGTCCATGGTTCAGATTCCATCGAAAATGCCAAGCAAGAAATTGCTTATTTCTTCAGCGGATTAGAATTGGTTGGTTAATTTAAGCCAACCAAATCTTTAAAATAAGAAGTAGGATGGCGATCCCAATAATTCCATAAAATGTTATTTTGGTAAAAACATACCAAGATTTTTCACGTTCATCTGCTAATGCTTTATTATGTTCATTATAAAAACTATCGTCACTTGACATAATTAACAATCCTTTCCTTATAAAAATTAAATTATTTAAAGTAAAATTTTATTGGCCTTCTCTTAATTTTTTAACAAATTCATGAAGCCCACCTTGGCGTTCTCTCTTAAGACGTTCTGCCCTAAGAATAGCATGAATTTGATTAAGTGTTGTTTGCAAATCAATATTAATAATAACATAGTCATATTCGGCCCAGTGGCTCATTTCATCTGATGCTGTGGCCATACGTTTCGCGACTTCAGTTTTGCTATCTTGATCACGAGATCGAAGGCGACGTTCTAATTCCTTCATCGAAGGGGGAAGAATAAAAACACTGACCAAATCATCACGCGCTTTTTGTGCTAATTGTTGTGTTCCTTGCCAATCAATATCAAACAAAACATCCTGACCTTTTATCAAAGCTTTTTCTACTTGCTGTCTTGGGGTTCCATAATAATGATCAAAAATTTTTGCATATTCTAAAAGTTCTTGTGCTTCAATAAGTTGATTAAATTTTGTAAGATCAACAAATTGATAATCGATACCAGCAACCTCGCCTGGACGACGTTGACGTGTGGTAACCGATACCGACATACTAAGCCCAGAATCTTGGGCCAATAAAAGTCTGGACACTGTTGTTTTACCTGCACCAGAAGGGGAAGATAAAACAAATAATAATCCACGTCTTTGGACTAAACCATTTTCAAGTGATGAAACCATCATTCAATATTTTGTACTTGCTCACGAAATTGTTCAATAGTTCCTTTAAGCTCTAGCGTTATTTTAGTCAAGGCCATATCCGCAGATTTTGCATTCATAGTGTTAGTTTCCCGCATAAATTCTTGACATAAAAAATCCAGTTTACGTCCAATATTTCCTTCTTCCTGTAATAGATTTTCAACCGCTTTAATATGAGAAGATAATCGATCAAGTTCTTCTCTTACATCACATTTTAAAGTTAAAAAAGCTGCCTCTTGAGCTAAACGTTCCTCCGATATTGTTGATAATTCTAAAAGAGGCGCCAACATCTGTTTAAGTTTTTCATATCTTTGGGGAGGTTGCAACGCAGCCAAATTTGATGCTTGAGATACAAGATCTTGGATTTTAACCATAAATCCCAAAATAACTTTATGGAGATATTCCCCTTCTTGTTTTTTCATTACTATTAAGGAAGATAATGCTTTTTTAAATCCCTCTAAAAGTGTACGTTGTAAATCTTCTTGATAGTCTAAATTATCGTCGAGAGAATCTTTAAATTCTAGTACCCCACGTACACTAAGAAGCCCATCCAACCTTGGCGGATCAACTGGGATTTTTTGCTGTATTTCTTTATAAAATTCAATAACCCGATCTAAAAATTCATAATTAATGGAAACTGCCGATTTAAAATTATTTTTTGTAGGCGGGGTTAATGTTATGATAACTGTCCCTCGTTTACATTGATTAAGAAGTTCTGTGCGTGTTTTTATCTCAAGATCATCAAACCCGGCAGGAAGACGAAACTTTATATCCAATTGCTTTCCATTTACGCTACGTAATTCCCAAACCCAATTTTGTTGATGATGAACAACCTCTTCGCGCGCAAAACCTGTCATACTTATAAGTGTCACAATTTATAATCCTTTATTAAAATATACCTATTAAATAAAAATTGAATAACGATATTTGGGGTCCAAAGCATTCCTTAACCCATGACCTATAAGATTACCTGCCAACACTGTAATCAAAATTGACATACCAGGATAGATCGAAAGTTCAGGTACAACCATTATAAAACTTTGTGCCTCACTCAACATTCTACCCCAACTAGGATCAGGTGGCTGTACTCCAAAACCTAAATAACTTAGACCTGCTTCTGCCAATAGGGCCAAGGAAAATTGACTTGCCATTTGCACAATTAATATGCCTTTAATATTAGGTAAAATATGATAATAAAAATTATCCATATTATTTCGACCTAATGCTTTTGCTGCTTGAATATAAAGATTACTTTCGATTGCGAGGGCAATGGAATATGTTAATTTTGTAAAAATTGGTATATTAAATAAAATAACTGCTATAACAACATTTATCCAATGCGGTCCTTGAACAGCTGTTAAAATAATTGCCGTCACCAAAGCTGGAAAAGCAAAAAGAATATTTGATATACCCAAAATCAAATCGCCTTTTATATTGCGATTCAAAAAAATTACCATACCCAAAGTAATCCCAATGATTGAACCAAAAAAAATGGACAACAAAGCTATCCCCAAAGAATAACGAGCACCAACCATAATCATAGACATAATATCTCGCCCATACTGGTCGGTACCTAACCAATTGGTAGATGTCATTGGGGAAAATTTATGTGCTAGATTTAGATTGTACACATCAAAAGGTGTCCAAAAATAAGACACAAGGGCAAAAACAATATAAGGAAAAATTAAAATGCAGCCCAAATAAATATATTTATTCGAATATAATTTTATATATTTAAACACTTTAAATTTCCAATTTTAATTTTTATTAATTTCTAAATTATCTCGATTTATTTTTTTTAATCTTGGATCAATAAGTATGTAAAAACTGTCCGCTAAAAACTGTAATAAAATAATACTAATGACCAAAATAAAAATAATTGTTTTCACTAACACTAAATCTCTTTGGGCAACAGCTTCTATCAACAAGCGGCCTAGCCCAGGTAAATAAAAAACTGTTTCAACGAGAACACCACCAGTTAGTAAAAAAGAAAATTGCAAAAATAATATTGTGATCACTGGAATAAAAGAATTTCTTAAAACATGTTTCCATAAAACTTGAAAAGAATTTAAACCTTTGGCTAAAGCAGTTTGAATATAATTTTGATGGAGAACCTCCACCATAGCCGTACGCATTATTCTGGCCAATATAGCCATTTGGGGAAGAGTCAAAGAAATAACAGGTAAAATCAAAGATTTAACCACAGATAAAAAATCTCTATTCCAACCTGAAAATCCACCTGCGGGCAACCAACCCAAATGAACAGAAAATAAGAGGATTAGCAAAATTGCTAGCCAAAAGCTTGGTAAAGAAATGAGGACATCTATAGACCAGATTATTACCTGAATAAAACCATTTCTTGAAGAAACCAAAGTAATAAATGCAAGAATGAGGGCACAAAAAAAACTTAACACCATAGCTGTTAACGTTAAGATAAGAGTTAGTCCCATACGTTCTTTAATAAGATCAGCTATTTCGATATTATAAATATAGCTTCGGCCAAAATTACCTTGAAAAAAATGAATGAACCACTGCCAATACTGTACTATAATCGATTGATCAAGGCCTAATTCTAATCTTAAGGCTTGCAACGTATCAGGTCTTGCATTAATTCCCAAAATAATTTGGGCAGGATCACCAGGCAATACATTAAGTAAAAAAAAGATTACAAAAGACGCACCCCATACTAAAGCTAAAGCAATAATTATTTTTCTTGCTAAAAAAATAGCCATATTAGTTTTTCAACATATGGGTTTGTAAAATAATATTTATTTATTTGTTTGCCACATTACCCCAGTTAAATCATTAGCTTGAATTGGACTGTTATCCCATAATCCAATAATACCAGATTTCCATACACCTAGTTTAGGTAATTGAAATAAAAAAACATTAACTGCATCTTTGGCTAATAATGTTTGTAATTCACGTAAAATTTTAGTTTGTTGATCATTATTCATTGTTAATGAAAATTTTTTATAAAGATCTTTGAATTTTGAATTAGGATAATTAAAATAATAATTGTCCCGTGCATAAATATTAATATCCATAGGTTCTGTATGGGATACAATAGTCATTTCATAATCTTTATTTTTAAAAACCTGTTCTAACCATTGTGCCCATTCCATGGGAATAATTTTAACCTTTATCCCTAGTGCTTTTAATTGAGCTGCGATTATTTCCCCACTTCGACGTGCATATGAAGGAGGGGGAAGTTTTAAAGTAACATCAAAACCATTTGGATACCCAGCTTGTTTTAATAATTCTTTAGCACGCTCAATGTCATAGGGATAATAATTAGAAAGATCAACATAAGCGGAATGAATAGGTGAAAAATGACTTCCAATTGGTATACCATAACCTGACATGCTACCTTCAATAATTGCTTGACGATTAATAGCCATATTTAATGCTTGTCGGACTTTCAAATCTTGAAAAGGTTTTTGGGCATTATTTAAAGCTAAAATTGTTTCACCTTCTGTATTACCGATCACAACTTTAAAATTAGAATCTTTTTGAAAAACAGATAAAGATTCAGGGGCTGGAAAATTAGGGAAAACATCCACGTCACCAGCTAACAGTGACGATACAGCTGCGGCAGGTTCAGCAATAAATTTAAAAACTATTGTTTGTAAAAAAGGTTTTTTACCCCAATAGTTTTCATATTTTGCTAACGTAATATGATCCCCTCTTACCCAATCTTTAAAAATAAAAGGTCCTGTTCCAATGGGATTGGTTTTATTATTCCCAACCGTTTTTGAAGAAACAATAACCGCATCCCCCCAACCTAAATGTGATAAGAAATCCCCAACCGGTCTTTTTAAAATGATAACCAGTTTATTTTTTTCTATCACTTTCATATCTTGAATAGGTTCAAAAATTTCTTTTTGTGCATTAACACTATCCGGTGCTTTGGCGCGATTAAAAGAAAAAACAACATCCTCAGCTGTAAAAGGAGATCCATCATGAAATGTTACCGAATCCTGTAAGATAAATTGATACGTCAATCCATTAGCAGAAATGGTCCAACTTTTTGCTAAAGCTGGCTGTACCTTTCCATTATGATCAATTCTTGTTAATCCTTCAAAAACATTGGCATAAACAACTTCATCAATAGCCGCTGCTGCACCTGCAGTGGGATCAAGATTTGGTGGCTCCAAAACCATACCGACTGTCAACATAGTATGATCTTCAGCTCGTGCTTCAAATAGTTTGTTTCCTAAAAAGCAAAAACTAACTAAAATTAAACAACTGATTTTAATTCCTAAAAAAAGATTCTGTTTTAACTTTTTTAAAAAAGAAATTAATTCACATATTCTATTTTGCATGAGCATCATTCCTTTATACTAAACTATAAATTTTTAATAGCTGTTATTTAAATTTTATAAAAGTCACGATAACTTTGGTATCCATTTACTGATTTTGCCATATAAACACCTCGTGCCACAGCCCTTGATAAACAATCAGCAGCATACATACCCAGCTTCATTAGTTCATAATCGACTTTATCTAAAATTTGTTGTCCGGTTGACACAGCAAAAACGATATCCCCATCAAAAGCTGTATGAATAGGTCTAATTGCTCTTGCTAATCCATCTTGGGCCATAATTGCTAACCTACGCGCTTGGGTTTTTGTCAGCATAGCGTCTGTTGCAATAATAGCAAGCGTCGTGTTGGTCCCAGAAAAAGGTTGTTTAAATTCATTTTGATCATCTGTTAATAAAGATGATTTCTCTGTAAAAATTTGCCCACCAAATTCATTATTATGTTCAAAAGGAAAAGACCAAAAACAACTAGTCCCAGGAATAACAACAGAACCATATGAATTTACAACAACTAAAGCACCAAGGGTAATTTTTCTAGAGTTATCAAAATTAACAACATATGATGCGCTTCCTAATCCACCTTTCAATAAACCTGCTTTAGCACCCAATCCTGCACCATTATTCCCCAAATTAAACATTGTTGATGCATTTTGAATTGCCTTTAATCCCAAACCTTGATAAGGAGATTTTTGGTTCCATTTTTTCTCAGAACCATCAATCAAATCAAATATAACAGCAGCTGGCACAATAGGTACCCTTGAAGTCGCAGCTTTAAATCCTCGATCTAACTGGCGAAGATATTTCATAACACCATAAACTGATTCAAGACCAAAAGCTGATCCTCCACTTAAAACTATAGCATCAATTTTTTGAACTGTTGATTCCAATAATAGCACATCCGTTTCATGGGTACCTGGTGCCCCGCCCCGGCAATCAACCGCTGCAATCATAGGGGTATCCCCCACAAGAACCGTTGTTCCAGTTATGTAATCCGAAGAATTAGCATGACCTACCTTAATTCCAGGTACATCAGTAATTAAGTTTTTATCACCTACATCTATCATAACTATTTCCTAATATAGCCCATGACTATATAATAGTGATTTTGAAACCTATTCATTCCTTCGCTTTACTTTTTCATAACAAAAAAAATTATAGGGTTGATAAACCATATTTAGTTATTTATTTTCTAAATAACCTATACTGTACTAAGTAAATAAATTCAAAAGGAATATATAATGTCTGGGAACCAGCAAAAAGTAAAAAACAATTCATTATTTAATTGGAATGATCCTTTTTTGCTTGAAACCCAATTAAGCGAAGAAGAGCGTCTTATCCGCGATACAGCAAAAAACTATTGCCAAGAACAATTAATGCCCCGTATTTTAGAGGCCCACAGGCATGAACATTTCGACCGCCAAATTCTTAAAGAAATGGGAAATTTAGGTCTTTTAGGTTCGACAATCGTTGGGTACGAATGTCCAGGAGTAAATTACGTAAGCTATGGGCTAATTGCCAGAGAAGTTGAAAGAATTGATTCTGGGTATCGTTCTGCCATGAGCGTCCAGTCAAGCTTAGTCATGTACCCTATTTATGCCCACGGAAGTGAAGAGCAAAAACAAAAATATCTTCCAGCCTTAGCACGCGGTGATCTTGTTGGGTGTTTTGGTCTTACCGAACCAGATCATGGATCAGATCCAGCTGGGATGAAAACACGTGCCAAAAAAACTAAAAATGGCTATGTTTTACATGGAAGTAAAACATGGATTACTAATTCTCCTATTGCGGATATTTTTATTGTATGGGCCAAAGATGATCAAAATATCATCAAAGGGTTCATCCTAGAAAAAGGCATGAAAGGTTTAACTGCGCCCAAAATAGAAGGTAAATTTTCTTTGCGAGCTTCTATTACAGGAAGCATTAGTATGGATGAAGTAGAAGTAAGCGAGGACCATATTTTACCTAATGTAAGTGGTTTAAAGGGACCTTTTAGTTGTTTAAATAATGCACGATATGGTATAGCTTGGGGTGCGCTTGGTGCAGCTGAATTTTGCTGGCATGCTGCACGTGATTATGTTCTTCAACGCCAACAATTTGGCAAACCTTTAGCTGCTAATCAGTTAATTCAACTTAAACTTGCTAATATGCAAACTGAAATTGCTTTAGGACTACAAGCTTGTTTAAGAGTTGGACGTCTTAAAGATCAAAATGAAGCAACCCCTGAAATGATTTCACTGATTAAACGCAATTCTTGTGGTAAAGCTCTTGAAATTTGTCGAATGGCCAGAGATATGCATGGGGGTAATGGTATTGCCGATGAATATCATGTTATTCGACATATGATTAATTTAGAAGCTGTAAACACTTATGAAGGCACACATGATATTCATGCGTTAATTTTAGGGCGAAGCCAAACTAATATCCCTGCTTTTTAAAACAAAAATTATAAATAATCAGATTCTTAATAAAAAAAGAAAGGTTTTATAAATAAAACCTTTCTTTAGAATTCAAAAAATTTAGAAATTTATTTCTTTTTAGATTTTTTCTGTGCCCCAACTAAATTAGCTTCACGGACAGATTCATAAGGCATATTTTTTTCTAGAAATTGAGAAAGAGAGTTTAAAAGACTGTTGGTATTTTTTAATTTTTGTTCACTAATACCTAAATTTTTTAGCTTTTTGACTTGAGCATCATAAAAACTACCAATTTTATTACACAAAAGAAGACCTTTTGCTGAAACCTTTACATTTGTTGCTCTTCTATCTTCTTTAGATGATTCAGCGACCAAATAACCCTTTTTAATCATTTTATTAATGCTATATGAAGCATTCGTACCTAGATAATAACCCCGATCAACCAATTCAGCGATACACAATTTTTGTTTTCCAAGATTAAAAAGAACCATAACTTGAACGCTGTTAATATCCTTAACCCGCCATCCACGTAACGTCATATGAATGATATCTAAATTTTGTCTATTTAAATTAGCAACAAGGCTAATGGTATTAAGTAGTACTGTTTTCATGGGATTCACCCCGTATCATGTAACCAAAATGTTGAAATAAATACATAGTATAAAGTAACAGATTATAAAATAGATAGATTTTTAATAGCTATTATTTTATACTTTTTAATAGCATCACGTATTTATAAATTTTTGTCAATAAAATTTTTATATTTTAACTTTTATGTAATTATTTTGTAATCCTATGTTAAAAAAACAATTTCCATATAAACCAAGTCCAATTTTTAAGAATTATGTTTTAATAAAAATATATTATTTCAAAATTTAGATTTTATTTATTAAAACAAAATATTATTTATTAACAATTTAGATGTTTATTAATAAATTCTATTAACCTATTTACAACTAGTTAAAACTTTGTGTATTAAATAATATATCAATTTATAAATTGAATCTTATGTCAAAAAAACTAGATCAAAATCTTAATCAACTGCAACCTCTTGGACATCCTTCAAAAAAAACAATGTTTGGTGGTCTCGGACTTTACCTTGATGGGGTCATTTTTGGTATTGTTGTAGATAATAAAATTTACCTTAAGGTAAATGATGAAAATATTGAAAAATTTAAAAAAGCAAAGAGCCACCCTTTTACTTATGACAAAAATGGAAAATCAGTATCTATGTCATATTGGGCTGTTCCTCAAACTATTCTTAAAAATCCAAAAGAATGGCAAGCCTGGGTTCAAGAATCTTGGAATATTTCCAAGAAATCCAAGAAAAAATAAAGTTTTTTAAGCGTGTTCTTTCAACCAATTTTCAATTAAAAACTTCTCGATAGAATCTTCATGAAATAAAAGATGTTCACCTAAATCTCCATTAAGGCGTTGTTTTACTTGATCTATATTGAACCATTGTGCATCCATTAATTCTTGTTTATCTAAAATTATTGTTTTACTATTTGCTTGTGCTCTAAATCCAAGCATTAAGCCTGATGGAAAAGGCCAAGCTTGGGATGCTTGATAAGTTACTTTAATTAAATTAATACCCACTTCTTCTTGTACTTCTCGGTGTACGGCATTTTCTAAGCTTTCCCCAATTTCTACAAAACCAGCCAAAGTTGAATAATGATCTTTATCTGCATTATGGTGACGTGCCAATAAGCAAGTTGGGTTTGGATCAAGCAACTCAACTAACATAATAACTGCAGGAGAAATTTTTGGAAAATATAAAGTATTACATTTTTTATAAGCACATTGCCTGAAAGCACCACCTTGTTGGCTTATAGTTTTTTGGCCACATAATCCACAAAATTGTTGATGTCGGTGCCAATAAAGCAATCCACGCGCATAAGCTAAAATATCTGCTGTCGCTTTACTTAATTTACCAAATAATTTACGTAAATCTATCAAAGAAGAAGCTTGCACAAATTGTAAAGCTGCGTCTCGATCCCAAAAAGAAAGATCTATAGCAAAAAAAGCTTGATCTTGATTTAATCCCAGTAAAACTGCGTCTTCTATTAAATTTTTTGAAGACAATAATTCATTTGATAAGCTTAATGGTTCAAAAGAAAAAGAATTAATAAAGAATTGATCATGCCATAGTGGAATAAACTTACTATCATTTTTTTCCCTTGTCCTTTGAATCCATCTATAATCTAGGCGTTGTTTACTTGCTCGATTAAGTTTGAGGTTAGAATAAGCTAAATTTTCCATGATTCAAATTATAATAAAATTATTGATCTGAAATACAAAATCCAATTTAAAAAATTTAGGTTAATGAGCAATCCTCACCATAGAAATATTAAGGAATTGGTCCCTATGTGGATCATGATATGAGTTTATAACATTCTAAAGATTTAATATTTAAATTAAAATTATTTAAAATCTTTAAAAATTAACCATAAAATGTGAACATATAAGGAATATCGTTGGGATTCCAAGATTTTCTAATTGACATTTAATGATGGTTTAAGGCATGGTTAAAAATATTAATAAAAAGTTAACAATTGTTTGTGGCCAAAATTAAAATTTATCCCAATTAATAGATATAGGAAATTGATTTAATGGTATCTTCTGTACGCCATATTAATTCTACATCGACTATTTCTTGCATTAAAGAACGTATTCTGCGGTTAATTGAATGGTTTCTATTTTGCTGCTTTAGTGGGTTAAGATTAATTTTAACTCAGGTTGCTGTTACCCAAAAAGTCTATCCAACATGGTTTAGTGCACCTCAAAGACATTTGGTCAACATTGGGATTGGCTTAGTTTTATTTGCTATAACTGGTTATTATTTACATGGGATACCTAAAAAAAATCAAACCTCCTCTCTACAGGTACAATCCGAAAATATACTGGTTTCAATTCAACCCACCCAAGAATTAAAACCAGCTTTAACGGAATCATTAAAGACAGATGAAACTTTAAAATCTGAATTAACATCAACCATAGAGACGATTTCAGCTCAACCAAAAAATCTAACTTTGCTTGCAACATATCCTATTATACAGGTTGATCTGGAACAACAATTGGCCCCACGTTATTTTGTTTTATCTCAAAGTTCATCCGATAGTCTTTTTGCTGGAAACAATCCTGCCGAACTTTCCTTCTCGTCATCTCCCCAAACAGTTGATCCTATTGTTGAACAAATTGTTGAAGTTCGGGCCGGTGATACAATCTATGATGTTTTAATTGGAGCTGGCGTTGCAGAAATTGAAGCAAAAAATGCTATGAATACTTTGGAAGAAATTTTTCCTACAAAAAAATTAAAATCTGAACAAGAAATTAAACTTGTTTTAAATTCCGAAGGTATAGTAAATACAGCACCAACAAATTCAACAGACAATATTGTTGATAATGGAATGTCTCTTGTCAGTCTTAATTTACGACCAACCAGTGAACAAACAGTTGAACTTACTAAACAAAATGATGGCAGTTTTAAAGCACGAATTTTTGCCACACCTTTGCAAAAAGTTGATACAGTTGCAGGCGGTGCTATCAGATCAAGTTTATTTGACTCAGGAAAAAGACAGGGCGTACCTTTATCCGTGATGCAAAGTATTATGCAAGCATTTAGTTATGATGTTGACTTTCAACGTGATGTAAAATTGGGCGATAAGTTTGAAGTTGTTTATGACAAATTTCAAGATGAAGATGGTAAAACTATTCGTGGTGGCGATATCCAATATGCTTCCTTAACACTATCTGGAAAAAAATTGGAGCTTTATAGATTTGCCCCTAAAGATGGGGAAGCAAAATTTTACACCCCACTTGGTGAAACTATTCGTAAAGCATTGTTAAAAACACCGGTTGATGGAGCTAGAATTACCTCGGGTTTTGGCAGACGCCACCATCCAATTTTAGGTTATTCTAAAATGCATAAGGGAACAGATTTCGGCGCACCTATTGGCACCCCAATCTTTGCTGCTGGTGATGGGGTTATAGAAAAAATGGGACCTGCTGGAACTTTTGGAAATTATGTTAGAATTCGCCACAACAGTGAATATGCAACAGCCTATGCCCATGCTAGCCGTTTTGCCAAAGGTCTTGGTGCTGGCAAAAGAGTGCGTCAAGGTCAAGTCATAGCCTATGTTGGGACGACTGGAAGATCGACTGGTCCACATTTGCATTTCGAAGTTATTAAAAATGGGGTCCAAATTAATCCAGTTAGCATCAAATTACAAAGCAGTAATAAATTGGCTGGTAAAGATCTTGAAAGTTTTCGTACCTTTAAACAGCAAATTGATAAACGTCGCCAAAGCAATTCCAATCAACTTGCTAATCGTTAATTTAATCCTATAAATTAGAAAATCTTGAACTTAATTTTTCAAGATTTTTAATGGAAAACTAATTTATTGTTATCGACAATAATTTCAATATTTTGTCCTTCATTAAATTGGCCTGCTAAAAATTTCTCGGCTAAGGGATTTTGAATTTCTCTTTGAATAACTCTTTTTAAGGGCCGTGCACCATAAACAGGATCATATCCTGCGTTAGCTAACCATTGGCGTGCTTCTGGTGTAACCAACAGATGAATATTTTTGTCTTTCACCAATTTCTTTAAACGTTCAATTTGAATATCAACGATTGCTTCCATATGTTGTCTTGTTAATCTATGGAAAATTAAAATATCATCTAAACGATTAAGAAATTCTGGACGAAATGATTGTCTGACAACTGCCATAACAGGTTCTTTGATATCATCCAAAGCATCATTTTCCTTTTGGTTCGCTATAATTTCACTGCCCAAATTTGAAGTTAAAATAATTAATGTATGACGAAAATCTACTGTGCGACCTTGACCATCTGTTAAACGTCCATCATCAAGAATTTGTAATAAAATATTAAAAATATCACTATGGGCCTTTTCAACCTCATCAAACAAAATAACACGATATGGTCTACGTCTTATAGCCTCTGTTAATATACCACCTTCATCATATCCAACATATCCTGGAGGTGCACCAATCAACCTGGCAACAGAATGTTTTTCCATATATTCAGACATATCAATTCTGACCATAGCGGTTTCATCATCAAATAAAAATGCGGCAAGCGCTTTGCTTAATTCTGTCTTTCCAACACCTGTTGGCCCTAAAAATAAAAAAGAACCAATTGGGCGATTGGGATCCTGTAAACCAGCTCGTGCACGACGTACTGCATTAGAAATTGCTTCAACTGCTTCTTCTTGACCAATAACCCTTTTCTTAATTTCATCTTCCATATGAAGTAATTTTTCTTTTTCTCCTTCTAACATCTTATCAACTGGGATACCAGTCCAACGGGATACAACGGAAGCAACATCCGTATCACGGACCACTTCATTAAGCATTTGATTGCCTGTTGTTTGTTCAGCTTCTTCAAGTTTTTTGTTTAAACCGGGTATAATACCATAAGCTATCTCCCCAGCCTTTGCTAAATTACCAGAACGCTGTGCTTGGTCTAATTCGATTTTTGCTTGTTCTAGTTTTTCCTTGGTTTTTTGAATATCCGTTAATTTATTTTTTTCTTCCTGCCATTGCTTGGTTAAAACTGTTGACTGACTTTCTAATATACTAATTTCATCTAATAATTTTTGTAATCTTTCTTTTGAAGCTTTATCATTTTCCTTTTTTAAGGCTTCTTGTTCAATTTTTAATTGAATAATTTTTCGATCTAATTCATCAATATGTTCCGGTTTTGAATCAAGTTGCATACGCAATTTACTGGCAGCTTCATCAACTAAATCAATTGCTTTATCAGGTAAAAATCGATCACTAATATAACGATTTGATAAAGTTGCTGCCGCCACCAAGGCACTATCTGTAATTCTAACACCATGATGAAGTTCATATTTTTCTTTTAACCCGCGTAAAATTGATATCGTATCAATAACCGAAGGTTCGTTAATATAAACTGGTTGAAATCTTCTGGCTAAAGCCGCATCTTTTTCTATATATTTTCTATACTCATCTAATGTTGTTGCACCAACACAATGCAATTCGCCACGTGCCAAAGCTGGCTTTAACATATTAGAGGCGTCCATGGCCCCATCTGCTTTTCCTGCACCAACTAAAGTATGCAATTCATCAATAAATAATATAATTTCACCAGCCTCTGCTGTAATTTCTTGTAAAACAGCTTTAAGACGCTCTTCAAATTCACCACGGAATTTAGCACCTGCTATCAATGAGCCTAAGTCTAAGGCTATCAGTTTTTTATCCCGCAAATTTTCTGGTACGTCACCATTAATAATACGCAAGGCCAATCCTTCTGCAATCGCAGTTTTACCAACACCAGGTTCACCAATTAACACAGGATTATTCTTTGTCCGTCTAGATAAAACTTGAATGGTACGTCGAATTTCCTCATCCCTACCAATGACAGGATCTAATTTACCCTCTTTGGCACTTTGCGTTAAATCACGCCCATATTTTTTAAGAGCTTCATAATTACTATCAGCTTGGGGGGTCTGAGCTTGTCTTCCCTTACGCATAGTTAATATAGCTTGACGTAATTGGTCGGGCTTTACACCATTCCGATTTAATATGGATGAAGCTTCTGAATTTTTTGCTAAAGCAAGAGCTAATAATAATTGTTCAACTGTTACATAACTATCACCCATTTTTTTGGCTGATTGTTCAGCTTGATCAAATATTCTTGCTAGATCCGTATTTAAATGTAATTGCGTTGCACCTTGACCTTCAACCTTAGGTAATTTATTCAACGCAACATTAACATCTTCCAATATCTTTTGGGGGTTTGCTCCCACAGCTTGTAATAAATTAATAACCAAATTATTTGAACCGTGGCTTATACCATTGTGGTTATCTTGGTCTTCAAGAAGAACTTTGAGTAAATGTTCTGGAGTTAAAAATTGGTGATGCTGGCTTAAAGCCAAAGATTGAGCTTTACCTATTAAATTACGTGCAAGATCTGTGTATTTCTCGAAATCCATTTGCCCTCCTATAATTCATTATACCCGCTTTTGCAGCATATAATTTTGATGCATAATTTATTTATAAACCATCTGATTTAATGGATATAGGATAAAATTTTTTAAACACAAGGGCTAAAAATTATAAAATAAAATTACTTTAAGATTAATTTCTTATCAATTTGACCTGTACAAAATAAAATCACCCTGTATTTTTACAGGGTGATTTTTATTAGAGTAATTTTATATATCTTACAAAGAAATATTGGGCAAAGATAATTCTAAAATACTATCTTTCCGATCAAGAGAATAAGAACCTAAATCTGTAGAAATAGAAGATGCAAAACCTGCACGAGATTGGATCAAATGGGATAAAATATAATCTTGGCCAATTTCAATTGTTTCTGGTGTTTCACCTGCTTTAATTTCATAAGAAACTAATGGTTCCAAACTTAGCGTTTCTTTATTACGATTTTCATCGACGAAAATAGCCAGTTCAATCAAAGAATCAATAGAATTAATACCTTGAGACTCGGCTCCTGTTCGGCGATCAATTACACTCCAACGCACTTCTAGAGTTTTAAATTGTATAAAAAAATTCTCTAACTTTCCTTCGAAAACGGCAACGTCAACACCTAATCCACCTGAATATCGGTCATTACCTCTACCACCATATACGTGATCTTCGCCATCACCACCAGCGACATTATCATTTCCAACTTCACAAAATATTATATCATTTCCCGCGCCACCCTCATTATCACCATTGCCTCTTACAATATCATTACCATTACATTATTTATAATAATTTCTGAATTAAAAACGTAATATTAATTACGGTTCAAACCATAATAAAAGCCATCTCTTCTTAGAGAGATGGCTTTTTATCAATGCTATAATCACTATACGTAGAGCATATTAATTATCTAATTATATATTAACTCCACTCAGATGATGTTAGGGTAACAGCTACATCACCATGGGTTTTTAAATAATCCCTGACTTCTGACAAACTTACATCCTCACGACCAAATGTTGCCATCACTTCTTTTAATTTATCATTTGTTAAAAAAAGGCCTTCCCCTGAATAAGCAGATTCATCAAAGAAAACCCCATCATTAAAAACAAAGGCTTCAACACCCCAGGTACGATCAATACCATCACGACCAACAGCAAAATCTTCAATCCGCCAAGTACCAGCGCCACGATTTCTTAAGCCATAATCTGCAAAATCCCCAGAAAAAAATGCAGCATCAAAGCCATCCCCACCATTAATAAAATCTGTGCCACCACCACCAAATACCTGATCATCTCCACCACCGCCAATAATACTATCATTCCCATTACCCGCATCAATGGCATCATCTTTGTCACCACCAGTTATACGATCATTACCACCTAATCCATAAATTTCATTTTCGTCAGTTTTAACTCCAACAATTGTATCATCACCTTCTGTACCTGTTGTAACAGTCAAAAATTCTGGGCTAAAATGCCATGAATTATGGTCGCTCTTAAGTTCCTTAGATGGCGTGCTATTTGCTTCTAAATAGTCATTATTTAACAAAGCAGGTTTTGTATTTTTATTACCTTGATTTAATTTAGTCAATTTTTAGCTCCTTTATAAAATTAAAATAAACAACTATGTTTTGTAATTTTTTAATAATTATAGTATATTTTTTTAAATTTTAATTTCATATATAAATATGTCAAATATATAAAAATTATATAAAAAATTAATTTTTTTCATATATCAATTAATAAAAACTTTTTATGTACATTAAATAAACCAACTTGGCCGCTTGATCCTATATTGAAAAGCTAGGATTATAACTTTTAACAATTTATTTTTATTTATGGCTTGCATTTATATGCTGATATCTTCATCACAAACTATTCCACGAAGCATCTGGGCACTTGGTTTCGTCAGCTTATTTATGGATATGTCTTCAGAATATATTCATAGTCTTTTACCTGTTTTTATGGTGTCTGTTTTGGGAAGTAGTATGATATGGGTAGGATTTGTGGAAGGTATTGCCGAAGCCGTTTCTCTCATTATCAGATTATTTTCTGGGCTATTAAGTGATTATCTGGGAAAACGCAAAGCCTTAACCCTTTGTGGGTATGGTCTTTCCATGATTACAAAGCCATTTTTTCCCTTAGCCAATTCAATTGGCACTATTATTATAGCGCGCACATTGGACCGTGTTGGAAAAGGTATAAGAAGTGCCCCACGCGATGCTTTAATTGCAGATCTTGCACCCCAAGAAATACGGGGGGCTTGCTTTGGATTACGTCAAACTTTAGATACTATAGGGGCTATTTTGGGCCCTTTATTAGCTATTGTTTTAATGATTATCGCAAATGAAAATATACGTATAATTTTATGGGTTGCAGTCATTCCTGCTTTTATATCTATATTAATATTATATATTTTTGTTACAGAACCAAAACATATTCAATCAGTAAAAAATCCCTATGTGTTTAAAATTAGTATACTTACATCATTAAACAAAAATTTTTGGTATTTAATTATTACAAACTGTTGCCTTAATATGGCTAGATTTAGTGAAGCTTTTTTAATTTTGAAAGGTCAATCTTCAGGTTTATCATTAAGTTTAACACCTCTTATTTTAATAGTTATGAGCATTATATATGCACTAACTGTTTATCCTATTGGTAAGCTTTCGGACAAAAAAAATCGTTATTTGCTTTTAATACCGGGGATTATTTTTTTATTTCTGGCCCATCTTGTCCTGGGTTTTTCTTCACATATCATAACAGTATTTTTTGGCGTAATATTATGGGGATTACATATGGGGTGTACCCAAGGATTATTATCCGCGTTGGTTACAGATACGACACCAGCTGAATTACGCGGTACGGCTTACGGTATTTTTAATTTAACAAGTGGGATAACTTTATTCTCTGCTAGTTTTTTTGCAGGATTTATTTGGGATCAATGGGGATCACAATATACATTCTTTTTAGGGGCGTTTTTTTCCTTAATTACTTTAATAGTTCTTTCTATTAAAAAATAAAGGTAAGGTTAAAAAACCTTACCTTTATATACCAACCTTAAAATAAAAAATTATGATTGGCTACTAACCAAGGATCCAAATCCGTAATTATCCTTATGATCAAGGAATAGGGATTCTGTTCCTAAAGTATCATCAGTAAATGCCGCACTTACTTGTTTTAAAGCTTCCAAACATGTCCCCCCACCACCAACTGTTAATGACTTTTCAAATCCTGAAGGTAATTTCCGCAAATCTATTATGCCTGCTTTACCATCTAGATCAACAAATTTTAAATATTCAACTGATGTACTAATGAAGTTAATCCCCTGATCGCCATATATACCACCATATCTTGTGCTCCCAGCTTTATCAGTTACACGCCATGCATAAGATGATGTAACTGGATCCCATTCATATTTAATGCTATATTCATCATATTTACCAAACATTTGTACCGTATCAATTCCAGCTCCACCCATAAGATGGTCGTTACCTGTATGATCATAAATGTAGTCATCCCCATCCCCACCATCAACAATATCATCACCTGCACCACCACCTATATCATCATTACCACCAAACCCATTAATAATATCATTACCTTCGTTACCAAAAAGTGTATCAACTGCACCTGCACCATATATAGTATCATTACCCCACCCCCCATCAGCATTTAACGCGTAGTCTCCTGATGTTATCATAACATCATCTCCATCATCACCATTAACTTTACTATACTGATAGATGCTACCCTTTACGTAAACAAGGTCATTCCCATCCCCACCATTTATAGTATTATTACCTGAAAAATCATAAAGATAATCATTACCCTTACTCCCGTCTAAAATGTCATTTCCATCTCCACCTTGTACTATATCATCACCCCAACCCGCAAAAACATAATCATCCCCATTACCCATATCAATGGTATTGTGATGGATACCAAAACTTACTGCACCATAAAATTTATCATTACCACCACCGGCATTAATAGTATTAGCACCACCCCAATCCGTAATAATATCATCACCTACACCACCATCCAAAGTATCATTGTCATAATAAGATTCTAAGGTATCATTCCCATCCCCACCAAATAATTTGTTTTCCCCACCAGCACCACCATCAATAAAATCATTGCCATTACCGCCTTCAACAAAATCCCTATTCCACCCGGCCCATATTGTATCATTACCTTCACCCCCTTGAATTTCATCATAACCATCCCCACCATAGATAGTATCATGACCGGCTTCCCCATAGAGTAAATCATCCCCCTCATCACCATAAAGAGTATCGTTGTTGATACCCCCATAAATTCGATCATTTTCCTCCCCGCCCCATATTGTGTCATCACCTTCATTACCTTGTAGTTCGTCCTGGCCTTGGAATCCTTTAAGGACATCATTTCCATTGCCACCTGAAATAAAATCTATGTCATTCGCGCCAAGAATATAATCATTGCCATCCTCGCCATAAAGAAAGTTCTTTTCATTAGCATTACCTTGGATAATGTCATCTTTATCCGTGCCATTAACCATAAGACTATAAAAACTTAAATTTAAACTATCCGAAAAATTTTTTGCATTTACTTTTTTTACTAATTGATCTTTTTTCATTATAAAAAACAACCTCAATATAAAAATTAATTAATATATAAATCTAATTAAATTTTAATTCCAATATAATTAAAATTTAATTAGATTTATTTATAAAAGTGTTGTTTATGTAAAAAAATAATGTGTTTTTAATATTTATGATTTTATTTAACATAAAAATTTTTATATTAAATAATTTTGTTTATTCTATATTATATATTTGGATGATATAATTATGCTTTTCCAAAATTCTATACATAACTCATTAACATTACGATGGCTTTATATTGATTTTAATAGTTATTTTGCCAGCGTTGAACAACAATTGAATCCTGAATTACGGGACAGGCCCGTTGTCGTTGTACCTGTGGAAACCGATTCAACATCTGCTATTGCCGCAAGTTATGAAGCCAAAGCTTTTGGTATTAAAACAAACACCCGTATTTATGACGCAAAACGTATATGTCCCAATCTGGTCTGTGTTTTGGCCCAACATGAGCGATATGTTGAATTTCATCATCGCATTATAGAAGAAGTTAATTGTCATTTACCCGTCACAATGGTTTGTTCCATTGATGAGGTTGCATGTCGTTTGATGGATAATGAAACATCTATGAAAAGATCGATTGAAATAGCCCAGTCAATTAAACAAGGATTGGCAAAAAATGTGGGAAAATATATTCGCTGCTCTATAGGTATTGCCCCCAATCGGTATTTAGCCAAAGTTGCCACCGATTTACAAAAACCAGATGGTCTAACCATTTTACCGATAGAAGATTTACCCCAAAGACTTTTAAATATTCAATTACGTGATTTGCCAGGCATTGGTTTTAATATGGAACAACGTTTATATAATGCAGATGTTAAAAATTTCTCTACCTTATGGAATCTTGACCGAAAATCCATGCGTAAAATTTGGGGAAGTATTTGGGGTGAAAAAATGTGGTATTTCTTGCGTGGTTATGAATTACCTGAAGATGAAATTAAACGTCATTCCCTAAGCCACAGCCATGTCATGGCACCTGACTTGCGAGATCCATCTAAGGCTAAATTTGTGGCCCGTCGTCTTTTGCTTAAAGCAGCCAGTAGATTACGCCGTATGGGATATTATGCATGCGGATTTGGTCTTGCTGTTCGGTTGGAAGCGGGCCTTCGAATCGAAAAAAATATGCGCTGTTATCGGGCTCAAGATAGTTTAACATTTTTAAATATGCTTGATCATTTATGGAAAAAAATTATTCAAGAAAGTAAAAATGAAAGAATTAAAAAAATTTCTCTTGTGGTTTATGATCTTATTGATGAGCAAAAATTAAAAACAGAATTATTTAAAGAATGGCCAGATGTCAACCTTAAACAACGACATAAAGGAGAAAAAATTTCCAAAGCTCTTGATAAAATTAATCATCGTTTCGGTCGGGATTCAATTCTAATTGGAATGCTACCCTCACAAGGAAAAAGTTTTTCGGGTAGTAAAATTGCCTTTACACGTATCCCTGACAGGGAGGAATTTCAAGAATAATTATAAAAGCTTTTACCACCCGAGTGGAGAGAATCTATCAAAACTAATACCTATTAGATACGCCCCATAACCATCAAAATAATAACTACTACTAAAACTAAACCCAAAATACCACTTGGATAATATCCCCAACCGCGGCTATAGGGCCACGATGGCAAAGCACCAATTAAAAAGATTATGAGAATGATAAAGAGTAATGTTGATAATGTCATAATGACTTCCCCGCTTTCAAATAGTTAATTTAAAATTCCCATATCCCAATATATCTTCACTCTTAGATATTCCAGAATATATAATAACTTTATCATGCTCTATATAAAAATGCAGTGAATAAAAAAGTTAGGAAGTATAAAGAAAGTATAAATTCATAAATAAATACGATAAATCTTCACATACAATTTTATTAATCATTTAGATTCCCTGCATAAGATAACCTTAAGAACCATACTGTTTTTTTATACCACTAATTTTAGGGTAGATGTTATTCATTAATCCAAAATTGACGGGAGATAAAAATGAGACGTGCAATAATCCTATGGCTTCTTGGTATACCAATTCCAATCATTATTTTAATTTTATTATTCTGGCGTTAACAAATAAATTATTTGTATAGGGGAAACACAATGATTACGACAAATGAAGATATAAATAAAAATTTAGAATCCACAACATCAGCTATTACATGGCCAGCTATTTTTGGTGGTACGTTTGTTGCCATTGCTGTTTCTCTTATCCTGTTAATTTTGGGATCTAGTTTAGGATTTTCCTCTTTATCACCTTGGTCCTATTTAAACCCCACTGCTGTTAGTTTTACTGTAGGCACAGTGATCTGGCTCATCATTATGCAATGGTTATCTGCAGGTGTTGGAGGATATGTAACAGGCCGCCTTCGGACCAAATGGACCAAAATTCATAACGATGAAATATTTTTTCGCGATACCGCTCATGGTTTTCTTGTTTGGTCTCTATCAACTATATTCGTTGTAATTTTTACTGCTTGTACAACGTTTTCTTTGTTAGGTGGGGCATTAAAAGTTACTACAACTTTAACAACAGGAGCTGTAGCCGGTGCAAGTTATGGGGCACTACAAAATGCAATGAATGTAGGTAATACAGAAAATGAATCCAAAAATTACTATGTTGATAGTTTATTCCGTACAACCCAATCAAATACAAATGTAGGACAAGATGTTCGGCAAGAAACCACACGCATTTTGACACGTAGTATAGAAGAAGGAAATATTCCTGAGGGTGATAAAACATATTTAGCAAATCTTGTTGCATCACGTATAGGAATAAGCCCAGAAGAAGCAACGCAGAGAATTGATGATGTCATGGGGCGTTTGAATGAAGCAAAAGCAAAAGTTCAAGAAAGTGCAGAAAAAGCAAGAAAGACTGCTATTTATCTTTCCCTTTTTACTTTTCTATCCATGATAGCTGGCGCTTTTATTGGCTGTATTACAGCCGCACTTGGTGGGAAACACCGCGACGAATATTAAACAATTATTTATTAGGAGAAAAAAATGTTTGAATCAAAAGATCACGCTCTTTCTATTCTTAAAGAAGATCACCAAAAAGTAAAGGATCTCTTCGATGACTTTGAAGATGCAAATAGTTTACGTGAAAAGAAGAAAATTGCAGCAACTATAATTCAAGAATTAAAAGTTCATGCAACAATTGAAGAAGAAATTTTTTATCCTACAGTTCGCAAAGAAGCAGAAGAAGACATAATGAATGAAGCCGATGAGGAGCATCATGTTGCCAAACTGCTTATTGCTGAATTAGAAAATATGAACGGTAATGAAGAGCATTATGAAGCAAAAGTTAGAGTACTTGCTGAAAGTATTAGACATCATATTCGGGAAGAAGAAAATAAAATGTTTCCTGATATAAAAAATATGGATATTGATTTCGAAGCGTTAGGACAAGAATTATTAGACCGAAAAGAAGAATTAATGGAAAATAACATTCCTGTATCATGGGAAGAGAAGATGATCACTTCTTTTTGGAATAAAAAAGAGGCTTCTTCAACAAAAACAAAAGCAAAAAAGATTATGCCTTCTTTACAAAAAAATGGTAAAAAATCATCCTCTAAAAGGAATGGTTCGTTACGCAGTGCACATTAATATATAAGTTTTATCTTAATTTTTATTATTTTTAAAATGACAGCAGATATAGTGATCTATAGAAAATTTACCCGCACCAAAAACAAGGATTATGCCCAAGAGCATAGCCCAATAATAATGTTGAATATTTTGGTCATAGGTAAATTGAATTACTGCTGTCATTGCTAATAATGGAAGAACTGTAAGACGTGACGCAAAACCAATAATAAGCAAAACTGGGCACAATAATTCAAAGGTTGTTGCTGACACTGCGCTTAAATAGGGGGATAAAATTGGTACCTTATATTCTTCGGTAAATAAAATAAGCGTACTATCAAAATTTTGTATCTTTGTAAGACCTGAAAGAAAAAATATACGAGCTATCCATAGGCGAACCAAAAGCAACATAAAAGGTTGTAAATATTTTGTTATTTTAACATACAACCCATAAATATTAGTACAACATGATATCATATTTATCTCCCCTCATAGTTAATCATACATACTATTATTAATTTAGTTAACAAATATAATAGTTAATATCTATCAATTTATAGATAAATAGTATTATATCTGTTCATAAATATATGAATTGCCAAATTTATATAAAATCAATTCATTAAAATCAATTATCCTTTTGACAGGAAATCATAAATAAAATATTTTATAAATAATAATATACAATTAACTTATTTTAAAAGGAATGTTATCCAATGAATAAAAAACTTGTTATTGCTGCATTAGCAGGTATTATGGCCAGTTCACTTACAACTGCAACTTATGCTGCTGGTGATGCCAACAAAGAAAAATGTTATGGTATTGCCAAAGCTGGTAAAAACGAATGTAAAGCTGCTGATGGTTCACATTCTTGTGCAGGCCAAGCAACAAAAGATAACGACCCAAATGATTGGATGATGGTTAATAAAGGCGAATGCACCAAAATGGGTGGTATGTTAAAAAGCTAATTTTTGATAGAATGGCCTATATAAATTTATAGGCCATTCTTATTTACTTTAATGACAAAAGAAACTTTTCTTGGGTTTGGCCTTGGTCTTCGTCATCCCCATTATCAAGAAATAATTGATACAAAACCTAATGTTGATTGGTTTGAAATTATTTCAGAAAATTATATAAATTCCCATCAAGGTTATTGGGACTATTTATCAGATTTACGTCAAGATTATCCCATTATTATGCATGGTGTATCTCTTTCAATTGGATCAATTGATAAGCTTGATCAAAATTATTTACAGCGGTTAAAAAAGCTTGCTGATTATTTGGAAGCACCCTGGGTTTCTGATCATCTCTGCTATACAGCAATGCACAATAATAATACGCATGATTTGCTTCCCATACCTTACACAGAAGAGGCACTTGCCCATATCATTCCACGTATTCACAAAATTCAAGATACATTGCAACGTTCTTTTGTCTTTGAAAACGCATCATCATATCTTGAATTTGGCGGATCAACAATAAGTGAACCAGAGTTTTTAAATGAACTATGTTCTAAAACTGGATGTAAAATTTTACTCGACATTAACAATGTTTATGTAAGTAGTTTTAATCATAATTGGGATCCATATAGATATATTGATACAATTTTATCAGACTTCATTATTCAATATCATTTAGCAGGATTTACGCATAAAAAAACGCATATCATCGATACCCATGACAATCATATAGCTGATCCTGTTTTAGATTTATTTGATTACACCTTAAAAACTAAAGGATTATATAGTGCCATGGTTGAATGGGATGATAATATCCCAGATTTCCCTATTTTACTTGAAGAACTTAACAAAATACGTCATAGGGTTAAAAATTTATGACCAATTATACGCATCAACTTGAAATTCTACACCAAGCTATTATCGAAAAAAATAAAGATAAAATATTATCAGAAATAAAAAAAACTAAAGATGATTTTTTATCATCAACTAGAATATCTATTTATATCAATGCTTATACCGAACGTCTTTATAAAGTAACAGAAGCAGATTATCCCACCTTGAAAAATTATTTAGGTGAAAAGTTATTTACCCAAGCAGTACAAGAGTTTGTTTTAGCCACACCTTCTTTAAATTGGGATTTGAATCTTTATTCTATACAATTTGCTGATTTTTTTCGTACTTGGTCAAAAGACCAAGGTGGTTATAATTTAGCTCTTTTAGAAAGTACAATTACCAAAGTATTTTATTTACCTGATAGTAATTCTTTGGACCCACAAATGCTAAGTCAAATTAATCCTGAAGAATTATTAAACAAAAAATTTATTTTTCGTGCAGCATCCGAATTGTTATCCTTCGATTATGCAGTTCATAAATATATAAGCGAGTTTCGTACCAATAATGATCAAATTAAGTTAAATCACGAACCAGAATATTTATTCCTTGTAAGACATAATAACACTATACAGCGTTTTACCTTAGATCCAATGGAGTATACATTACTTGATTTTCTTCAAAAAAATGAACCATTTGAAAATGCCCTTAGCCAAACAGCAAATATTTTTGGCGATCAAACGACACAATTAATGAATGAATTACCTCAATTTTTAACAAATTGGTTTACAAGAGGCTTTTTTACCAGACTAGAATAGAAATTTCTGAAAGCATTATAAATGCATTATTATGATTTATAAAGTCGCTTATAACTTTGTAATACAATAAAACCTGCAATAATAACACAAAACGCAATAAGCTGACTTTTAAATGGTAAAAAAAACATTATACTTAGATTTCCCATAATAGCCAATAAAGGAAAAATTAAAGGAATAGAAAATTTTTTTTTCATTGATTTTTTTTCCCGGCTATATTCTTGTATTTTAATTTTAAATAAACTTAAACTAACCCCAAAAAAAATTATCAAAAGCACCATATTTGTAGCACCTGCCAATGA
>JAIBAD010000020.1 GCA_019695395.1 Alphaproteobacteria bacterium | reverse complement strand
AACTTGGTTAGGATAATCAGAACGACCTGTGGCGATGATAGCATCGGAACGTATTTGTTTAACGTCCTCGGGTGTAATTTCAGGATCTGGGTTCGCCATAGCAAAAATAATAGGATTTTTTGCCATAGTTTTAACCATTTCTTGGGTCACCGCCCCTTTAACAGAAAGACCAAAAAACACATCTGCTTGATTTAAAGCTTCAGCTAAAGTACGCAATTTTGTTGGAACAGCATGAGCTGATTTCCATTGATTCATCCCTTTATCACGACCTTGATAAATAACCCCATGGGTATCACACAAGATGATATTTTCATGGGGCATACCCATTGATTTAATCAATTCAACACATGCAATAGCAGCAGCACCCGCACCATTTACAACCATACGTGTTTTTTTAAGATCTTTTCCCGTAATTTCTAAAGCATTAATAAAGCCTGCTGTTGCAATAATAGCAGTGCCATGTTGATCGTCATGAAAAACAGGTATAGGTAAAAGTTCGCGTAATTTTTGTTCAATAATAAAACATTCAGGTGCTTTAATATCTTCAAGGTTGATCCCACCAAAGCTTGGCCCTAAAAATCGCACACAATTAATAAATTCATCAACATCACGGGTATCAATTTCTAAATCAATAGAATCAATATCGGCAAACCGCTTAAATAAAACAGCTTTTCCTTCCATAACGGGTTTAGATGCCAAGGCACCTAAATCACCTAATCCTAAAACAGCTGTTCCATTTGAAATAACAGCAACAAGATTGCCTTTGGTTGTATAATCATAAGCATAATTTGGGTCTTCATGAATTTTTAAACAAGGAACAGCTACACCTGGGGAATAGGCAAGAGCTAGATCACGCTGTGTAATTAAGGGTTTGCTTGGAACAAGTTCAATTTTCCCAGCACGCCCATTGGCATGAAAAGATAAAGCTTCATCATCTGTGACTTTAATTGGTTCGTGTTCCATCCCTAAATATCCTTGATTATAATATAATTTTTAGACTTATTTTTTATAGAATTCTTGTATAAAACATTTCTAGATAGAAAATAAATTTTCTGATAATAACTTAAAAGTAAAATTTCGTCTTCTGCTTTTTATATTTTCTTTTATTTAGACATACAAATAAATAATATGTGTTGAGTAAATAATATTTGTAAGGGTTAATTTATGAATGGCATTAATTAATTTAAAAACATTTGACCAACAAATTAAAGCAGCTACACCTGCTATGGCTCAATATTTTGAAATAAAAAAACTTTATCCTGATAACTTACTTTTTTATAGAATGGGCGATTTTTATGAAATGTTTTTTGAAGATGCTCTGATAGCATCACAAATTTTGGGGATTGCGCTAACAAAACGTGGGAAGCAAGAAGGAGAAGATATTCCCATGTGTGGTATTCCTGCCCATGCGGTAGATAGCTATTTACCTAAATTGATTAGGCAAGGATTAAAAATTGCTATATGTGAACAAACCGAAACCCCGCAAGAGGCAAAAAAACGAGGATATAAAGCTGTTGTAAATAGAGAAGTTGTAAGAGTTATTACCCCAGGTACATTAACTGAAGAAAACTTACTTCAAAGTAAAAGCCATCATTTTTTAGCAGCACTTGTAAAAATAGAAGACCAAATAGGATTTTCATGGTTCGATATTTCAACAGGCGATTTTTATAGCCAAAATTTAACAGTTGATAAAATATCCACGCATTTAGCACGCTTAATACCAAGTGAATTATTAATCTCAGAAGATCTTTTGTTTCCAAATTGCCCAGATTTTTTACATGAATGGAAACTAATTTTATCTTCAATACCTTCAACTTGGATTGCTAGAGCTGAACGTACATTGATAGAAATTTATGGACTTAAAGATTTAAAATCCTTAGGCCATTTTACATCACTAGAATTATCAGCAGCTGGTGTTATTGTTGAATATCTTAAACAAACTCAAAAAGATGCTCTGCCTTATTTATCACCTTTAAAACGCCAAACTGATCAACAAATTATGGATATAGATCCAGCCACGAGACGTAGTTTGGAATTGACAAAAAATTTGGCAGGAAATGATGAAGGTAATCTTTTATCTGTTATAGATTATACTTGTTCGAATCCAGGGGGGCGTAAGCTTCATGGATGGTTAAACCATCCTTTATTGGATTGTTCAATAATATTGGAACGCCAAGATGGAGTACAATTTTTTATTGATCAAAAGAAGTTACGTGAAGAATTACGACAAATATTGAAACATTATCCTGATATGCCCCGTGCATTATCCCGCCTTATGCTTAACCGGAATAGCCCACGTGATCTTGGAATTATCAAAACAACGGTTAACATTGGGAAAAAAATTCAATCTCTTTTTGTATCGTTAAAAGAATTACCAGACTTTTTTACCAAAATATTAAAAGTGTTAGATTGCCACTCAGATCTTTGTGATTTGCTAGAAAAAGCTTTGATTATAGATCTTCCTATGACTTTGAAGGATGGTCATATCATTGCCGCAGGTTATGATCAAACATTAGATGAGTGGCGTAATGTACGTGATAATTCAAAGAAAATAATTTTAGAATTAGAAAGTACATATAAACAACAATTTGATGCCCCATTCATCAAGATCAAATATAATAACATTTTAGGTTATTATCTGGAGGCAACAGTAATACAAGTAGAAAAATTAAAAAAGTCACCTTATTATGATCACCTGATTCATCGTCAAACTTTGGCAAATAATCTGCGTTTTACAACAATAGATTTAAAAGCTTTAGAAGAAAAAATAAATGCAGCCATTGATAAAGTGCAAGAATTAGAAAGCCATATTTTTTATGCTCTTGTACATAGTGTTAAAAATCATTCACAAACTTTATCTGAACTGGCTGATGTCTTAGCAACCTTGGATGTTTTTTCAGCACTTGCTTTTTTAGCAGAAGAAAAAAGATATTGTAGACCTATAGTTGATGAAAGTACCGCTTTTTTAATTGAAGCAGGTCGTCACCCAGTTGTTGAAGAGTATTTGGAAAGAAACCAGCAAAGATTCATTCCAAATAATTGTGATTTAGGGGACCAACAAAAACTTTGGTTAGTAACTGGTCCAAATATGGCAGGAAAATCAACTTTTTTAAGGCAAAATGCATTAATTGCAATTTTGGCTCAAATAGGGTCTTTCGTTCCGGCAAAAAAAGCCCATATCGGTATTATAACAAAACTTTTTAGCCGGGTTGGTGCTTCAGATGATTTAGCTAGAGGTCAATCAACCTTTATGGTCGAAATGGTCGAAACGGCTTCAATTCTTAATCAAGCTAATAATCGTTCCTTAGTTATTTTAGATGAAATTGGTCGTGGAACAGCAACCTTCGATGGCTTATCAATTGCTTGGGCTGTTTTGGAATATCTTCACAATGTCAATCAATGTCGAACTTTATTTTCAACGCACTATCATGAGTTAACAAATTTAACCTCTTCTTTAAATAAACTCGCTTGTTATTCTATGAAAGTTAAAGAATGGCAAGATCATATTGTTTTTTTGCATGAAGTTATTGCTGGATCATCAGATCGCTCTTATGGCCTTTATGTTGGAAGAATAGCGGGTCTACCTAAAGTTGTTTTACACAAAGCCCAACAAATTTTAACCTATCTTGAAAGTGACGCAAGTTTAAAATCATTAAAAAATGATGGTCCGGACTTCCCCCTTTTCCAATCTAGAACAGTTGATGTATCACCATCAAGTTTTTCTCAATCAGAATTAGAAAAAGCTGTTCATAAAATTAATGTGGATGAACTTTCCCCGCGTCAAGCTTTAGATACAATTTATATGCTTAAAGATATTTTAAAAAATAAAGAAAGTTAAGGCTTGGGTGCCGGCACTTCAATAACACGATTATCGTGGGCAAATGAAGAAAATCCAACACGTATTTTAGAATTCTCCCAATTTTCTTTATAAAAATTTAAATCTGGTATTTTAATGACAGCTACACTACGTGTTTGAGGGGAGTCAAGCATATCATCATCAGAATCAGATCCTGAACCTAAAGGAATACCAATGCCAATACCGCTACCCACACCAACGCCACCACTACTACCTCCAAAAACCCCAACACCTATACCAAAACTAGGGCTAATACCACGTGAAGGGCGCCGCACTTGTTCAGAAAAATTTGTTCTATCAATATGAAGAGCAGGGATGGTTTTGCCACTAGGTAAGGTAAGATTGGCATCAGTAATGCCATAGCGATCAACGACTTTGATTTCAATAACATCAGAATAAATTCTAGTACTAATTGGGCCAAATTGATTTTCAGTAGGCGGAGCCGGCTCAGAAAATATTTTATTTGTTTGGGAATTTTGAACTGGAATTGGCTCAGAAGAGCAAGATGTTAATATTCCTATGTTGGTAACTATAAAAAACATCCATAAAAATTCTTGTTTTATTTTCATATCTGTATCCTTAATAACCATAATATAGCAATTTGTTTTATTTCACATTTAGTATATACTATAAAAAGATTGAAAGCAGCATTTTTAACCTAATTATAAAATAACTTTAATAATTCATTGGGGAAAAAGTAATATTCTATTGAAGGATTTTCTAATAAATTTATTGAGAAATAGGGTTGAATAATAAAAAAATTCTTTCATATCAAGACGCATTAGGTAAGCAATATTTAAAAAAAATTTTTGCTAAGCGAAATATATGTAAATTATTAGATGAGTCACTTCAAAGTAAAAATTTTATATTTTCTCTTAAAAACTATTTAACAATAATTAACACAGAAATAAAAAAACTTTTTTTTGAAAAAAAAATTAATGGTTCTGCAGCAATTTATATTCATGCTTATAAAATAGATTATTTAATTTTATACATTTTAAAAATAGCAGAACAAAGATTTAATAAAAATAATATTAAAACTATAAATTCAAATCTTATTGTTATAGCAGTTGGGGGATATGGCCGCTCAGAACTTGCACCTTTTTCGGATATTGATTTATTTTTTATTACACATGGCAAACAAGATAATTTTTGTAAAGAATTTATAAAAATTATTCTTTATACATTGTGGGATATAGGTTTAAAAATAAGCCATTTTGTTGGTAGTGAAGATGAATATTTTATCAAAGCTAAAACAGATTTTGTTTTACGTACAACTTTTTTACACAATAGATACTTGTGGGGTAATAAAGTCTTTTATAAAAAATTTTTAAAAAATTTTGTTACTAACTATACAAATGAATCAAAGTTAATTTTTATTCAAGAAAAGCATTTAGAAAGAGAAAATAAAAATTTATCAATTAAATTATCTTATCATTATTTGCAACCTAATGTAAAAGAAATAAAAGGTGGGTTGCGTGATTTGCAGCGTATATTATGGATAGCAGAGTGGTTTTATAAAATAAAATATTTAGATAAACTGCAAGAAAAATTACTTTTAAATGAAGCCGAAATAATATTATATAAGAAATCATATAATTTTCTGTGGACAATTCGTTGTTATCTACATTACGTGGCAAATCATGCCGAGGATAGACTTCTTTTTAATTGGCAGCAGGATATTGCTAATTATTTAGGTTATAAAACGACCAAAAAAACAACTGCAGTAAAAAAATTTATGAAAGATTTTTTTCTCCTAGTGTATAAAACAGAAAATTTATTTGATATTTTTAATGCAACCTTGGAAACAACGTATAAATTAAAATTTTTATCAGAAAATTTATCATTTGGTCTTTTTCAAAGAAAAATAAATCAATTTTATATTGATGGTAAATATTTGGGTATTGATCCAGAAGATATACTAATTAAGAATCCAATTATGTTATGGGAATTATTTTTAACAGCGCATGAACATAATCTTAAGGTACATCCAAGAAATTTGCGTTTTCTTATGGAAAATTTTACTAAAATTAAAAGAAGAAACAGTCAAGATAAGCAAATCAAAAATCTTTTTTTAAATATTCTTACATCAAAAAAATCACCTAATAAAACTTTAAAGCTTTTAACTGTTACAGGTATTTTAAGTAAATTCATCCCCGAGTTTTATAACGCAGTGGGACAAATGCAATATGATACATACCATCATTATACAGTTGACGAACATACACTAAAAGCTATTGATATATTACAAAAAATTATGATAGGAAATTTTCAAAGGTCCGAACCTTTGGTTACAGAACTAGCAAGTAAAATTTCTTTACGCCGTGTTCTTTATTTAGCAGTTTTTCTTCATGATATTGCTAAGGGATATCAAAAAGATCATTCAGAAATGGGGGCAGATATAGCCCAAACTTTGGGACCTACTTTTGGCTTTAGTGCAAGTGAAACTGAAATTTTGGTATGGCTTGTACGCTATCATCTTTTAATGAGTAATATTGCCTTTAAAAGGGATATTGACCAACCCGAAACGATTATTCATTTTGCTTCATTTGTTCAATCATTAGAAAAATTAAGATTACTTTTTATTTTAACTGTTGTCGATATATCTGCTGTAGGCCCAAATGTGTGGAATACATGGAAATATGATCTTCTATCTACGCTTTATTATCGAACAGAATTATATTTAACGGGAGGTTTTATCAATCAACATTTAAATTTAAAAAAAATGTTAAATAATTTAGATGTTATTGATGGGTTAAATTTCTTAAAAAAAGAAAAAGAGTATATAGAGTATTTTATAAATAACATTCCTGATGCTTATTGGTTGTCTTTATCAAAAGATATGTTTAAAAAACATTTACCTGTTTTTATTAAGGCATGTCAAAATAGTCATCAAATAACTGTTGAAAAATTTATTGATAAACTGAAAGATGTAACAGAAATAATGATTTGTGCATCAGATTGCCAGGGTTTTTTTGCTCGGGTTGCTGGTATTATAGCATCTTTAGGTGCTTCAGTTGTTGAAGCAAGAATTTTTACATTAGCTAATGGAATGGTTTTTGATATCTTTTCAATTCAAGATGCTGAAGGAAAAGTTTTTGATCATCCAGATAGGTTAAATAGGATTTTACAATCACTTGAAAAATTTGATGAATCTTCTTTTAAAATGTTACCTACAAAATCTTTTCATAACTCTCTATTAAAAGCCCAAAAACTTTTTACGATAGAAGCGGGAGTTTTTATTGATAATGAAACGCATATTTTGCATACTATAGTAGAAGTTACAGCTTCTGATAGACCTGGTCTTCTTTATGCTTTAACTTCTACTATTACAAATCTTAATTTACAGATAGTTCATGCTAAAATTGCAACTTATGGAACACGAGCGGTTGATGTATTTTACCTTAAGGATCATTTTGGATTAAAAATAGAGGATAAATTACGCTTAGATTCTTTATATGCTCATTTACACCAAGCTATTATAGGAATGGAATAATATGTTTTTGATATTACAGAAGATAAGTTAACATTATGATAAAACGGATCTTATCGGGTATTCAACCCACAGGTAATTTACATTTAGGTAATTATTTAGGAGCAATTCATCAATGGGTTAAACTACAAAATGATGCGACGTGTCTTTTTTGTATTGTAGATATGCATGCTATTACAAATTGGCAGGATCCAAGTCAATTGAAACAACAAGTACGGGAAATGGTTGCAGCTTTTATTGCTTGTGGCATTGATGTTAAACGTCATATTATTTTTAATCAAAGCCAGGTACCAGCTCATGCTCAACTTGCTTGGGTTTTAAACTGTGTAGCAAGGGTAGGATGGCTTGACCGTATGACACAATTTAAAGAAAAAGCAGGCAAAAATCGTGAAAATGCCAGTGTGGGCCTTTACACCTATCCTAATTTGATGGCTGCAGATATTTTGCTTTATCATACAACACATGTACCTGTTGGAGAAGACCAAAAACAACATCTTGAACTTGCCCGAGATATTGCTCAAAAATTTAATAATGATTATAACATTAATTTTTTTCCTTTACCTGAACCTTTAATTCAAAGTGCGACCCCTAGGGTCATGAGTTTACGTGATGGTAAAAAAAAGATGAGCAAATCAGAAGAATCTGATTATAGTAGAATAAATTTGACAGATAATGCCGATACAATAGTTCTTAAACTTCGTAAAGCAAAAACAGATCCTTTACCGATTGCGGGTAATGACATTTTAGATGAACATAAAAAAATTAAATCCATAATAATTGAAGAAAGACCTGAAATGGTCAATCTTTTAAAAATTTATGCTGCGCTTGATGATAAACCTTTAGATAAAATTCTTGAACAATTTGCAGGAAAACAATTTTCTGATTTAAAAAAAGAATTAGCTGATCTTATGGTAGAAAAGATTATACCAATTGGTAAAACTTTATCCGAATTATTAGCGGATATTTCTTATATAGATGATATTTTAAGCGAAGGAAAAAAACGGGCTATGGATTTAGCGGCGCCAATTTGGTCAGCTGTGGAAGATATTGTTGGATTTTTAAAAATCAGGTAAATCATGCAAATTTATTTACCAATAGCTGAAATTTCTGTTAACATTCTTGCAATTTTAGCTATTGGGTGTTCTGTTGGTATTTTATCTGGAATTTTTGGTGTTGGAGGTGGTTTTCTTTTATCTCCTTTATTAATTTTTGTAGGTATACCTCCTGTTGTTGCTGTTGCAACTCAAGCTAATCAAGTTATCGCAACATCTGTATCTGGCGTATTAAATCACTGGTCGCGTGGAAATGTGGATTTTAAGATGGGGTCCATACTTCTTGTAGGTGGATTTATAGGGTCTAGTTTTGGTGTTTGGGTTTTTTCTTTACTGCGAACTCTTGGTCAAATTGATTTAGTGATAGGATTACTTTATGTATTTCTTTTGGGAATTATTGGTCTTTTAATGCTTTTTGAAAGTACCCGAGATTGGTGGCGCCATTATAGTAAAAAAACCCAAATTATTAAAACTATCTATGGATTATCATGGGGAGAAAAATTACCGTTTAAGATCCAATTTAAAAAATCAGAATTACATATTAGTGTTTTATTGCCTTTAATTATTGGAGCTTTAGTTGGATTTTTAGGGGCTATTATGGGAATTGGTGGATCTTTTTTACTAATTCCTGCTATGATTTATGTGTTGGGTATGCCTACGATTATGGTTGTGGGAACATCACTTTTCCAAATTATTTTTGTGACAGCAAATGTAACTTTTCTACAGGCTCTTGCTAACCAATCAGTTGATATATTTTTAGCAATTATTTTAATTATAGGTGGTGTTATAGGTGTTCAGATTGGAAGCAGATTAGGTTCTAAAATTCCCAGCCAACAATTAAAAATTCTTTTGGCTCTTTTAATTCTTTTAGTATGTAGTCAATTAGCCTATGGATTAATTGCAACTCCAAGTGATCTATATTCTATTTCAACTATAGCTTTATGAAAAAAAAATATTTTATCATTTATATTTTGTTAATATTTTTTATGAGTTTTAAGAATGCTTTAAAAGCAGAACCTTTGGTTGCGGATATTTCAACACATCTAATTGCGATTACAACAGGATTTAGTGGCGATAAACTTTTATTATTTGGTGCTGTTGATGGGGAAGGCGATATAGTTATCATTATTCGTGGTCCAACATCAGATACAATTGTACGCAAAAAAGAACAAATATTAGGGATATGGGTCAATCGCCATAGTGTTGCATACCAAAATATACCAAGTTTTTATTCGATTGCTAGTACAAAACCCGTGATTGAATTTATGAATGAAAGTTTGCGTCGTCAATATCAAATTGGGTTAGATCAAATTAATTTAAATGTTACTGAAGGTGAACAAGATATTGAATTTCAAAAAGCTTTGTTACGAAATAAAGAAAAGAAGAATCTTTATTTAGCAGAGCCTGCAAAAGTTATTTTTCTTGGTAATCAGCTTTTTAGAGCAGAAGTTTTTTTTCCTTCAAATGTGCCTACAGGTAATTATCTTGTTGATGTTATGTTGGTACGCAATAATGAAATTGTTGGTGCATTTAGTACACCATTGTTTGTAAGTAAAGTTGGATTTAGTGCTGCTGTTTATGATTGGGCACATCAACAATCAGCTTTATATGGGATAGCTTCAATTATAATTGCTGTTTGTGCAGGGAGCATTTCATATTTTATTTTTAGAAGAAAGTAATTTTCATGGATAATATACAAAATCAACCAATAAAACCACAAAATCGTATTGTATTGGTTGCCGTTGATAATAGTACAGAACTAGATGTTTCTTTAATGTATGCGGCGTTAAGAGCAAAAAAAACAGGCGCACGTTTAGCCTTACTTCATGTTGTTGAACCTGCCGATTTTCATCACTGGACAGCTATTTCACAATTGATGCAACAAGAGAATAGAGAAAAAGGCGAACAGGTTTTATTAAGAAAAGCTGAACAAATTGAAGAAATTCATGGGTTAATGCCAATTTTTTATTTACGTGAAGGAAATCCAGCAGAGGAAATTCTTAAAGTTATAAATGAAGAAAATAATCAAATATCTATTCTTGTTTTAAGAGCTGCAAGACACAATAAAGGACCAGGACTTTTAATTACAACATTAAGTAATAAATTGATTAGTCAGCTTCGAATTCCTTTAACTATTGTACCAGCTAATCTTTCAAAAACGGATATTGAACGCATTACTTAAAATAAGATTTTAATTAATTTAAACTAAAAAGTTCTTTTTCTTCTTCAATACCACGAAGTTTATGCTTGCCAAGTGAAATCATTTTAAGTCCACAAGGAGACGCAAATTGCTCAGATGCAATAAGCGTTTTGCCTAGTGGAGAACATAACCCTGCCATTCTTGAAACAATATTAACTGCAGGGCCGATAACAGTAAAATCTAATCGATTAGGTGTTCCTATATTTCCATAAGTAACAGATCCTACATGAAGGGCAAGACCTGCTCTTAGAGCAAATAGTCCTTTAGTAATTCGTTCTTGATTTAATAAAGTTAAATTTTGCAAAGCTTCTTGGGCTGCATCCAGTGCCGTTAAACATGCCCGATCACGATCAAAATCATCAAGAATAGGAAATATAGCTAGAGCTGCATCCCCAATAAATTTTAAAATTTCTCCCCCAAATTTATAAATAGATTTTCCCATACATGCAAAATATTCATTAAGTAATTCGATTAAAGAATCTTTTGGTAATTTTTCACTTAATTCTGTAAAGCCGCGTAAATCACAATACCACAATGCTGCTGTAATAGATACACCAGCACCTCTTTTAATAAGACCGGATAAGACTTTTTGGCCCGCATCATGTCCAAGATAAGTATCTAGGAGAGTTGAGGTAATAGTTTGTTCGGCCATAATTTGTAGAATAAGCGAAAAAACAGAGATAACATTTTTTAAAGCATTTATATCTGAATCAGAAAAGCCTTCAGGATTTTTAGTTGCAAAAACTATACAACCTTTTCTTGGATAATTTCGAAAAAAGATAGGTAAAATTAAATAATCAGTTAATCCATCTTTGATAAGCTCTTCAAAAATAGGAAATTCATAAGGTTGTTTTAAATCTGTTAAACGACGTCTTAAATGGGGGATATCTGTTTCAAAAATTAAACGTATAGGGCTTTCAAGATACATAGATGTTAATTCTATTCCATGTTCTCTCTCTTGTCTTTCAGCAATGGGCAATCCTAATTTCCATAGAAAACCAATAGATAATAATTGAGGATGCAAAGTTGGAATGGGTAAATATAATCTATCTAAAGATAATCCTGCATCACGTAATTTTTGACAAAATTCTGTTATAAAAATGTCGCTTTGTTTTAAATTAATTTGGGGATTAATTAACCAACCTATAACAGAATCAATATTATCAGAAAAAGATAATTTGTTTTTTATTGTCATTGTATAATGATACTTTAATTTTATTGAAATTGCGCTATATTAATTATCAAAGATTATGTTTTACTGTCTATTTAATAGACTATAATAAGAAAAAGGTTAAGAAAGAAATTATGTTTATTCAAACTGAACAAACGCCTAATCCAGAAACATTAAAATTTATTCCAGGTCAAGATGTCATGCCTTCAGGTACGGCTGATTTTCTTACATTAGAAGAAGCAAAAAAATCTCCTCTGGCTGAATCTATATTTACAATTGCAGGGATAAAAGGTGTTTTTTTTGGAAAGGATTTTGTCACTGTAACCAAGGATAATCAATATGAATGGGCAATTCTGAAACCTTTAATTCTAACTAAAATTATGGATCATTATACTTTTGGGTATCCCATTATTTTGGATCATGATATTAAAAATCAAAATAATTTGGAAAATAATGATCCTATTTCTAAACAAATTAAAGAATTATTAGAAACACGCGTCCGTCCGGCGGTTGCTCAAGATGGAGGGGATATAGTTTTTGATCATTTTAATGATGGAATTGTTTATTTACATTTAAAAGGTTCGTGTGCGGGTTGCCCAAGCTCCACAGCAACTTTAAAAATGGGTATTGAAAACATGTTGCGTCATTACATACCCGAAGTCCAAGAAGTAAAAGCAATTTAAGTTAATTTTATTATATAAAAGTTTTTCTATTTTTTATTAAAAATGCTTAATAAATATTATCTTAACAAAAGCGAAAATTTAATAAAGTTTATATTTTATGACTCTTTAACTTTTATTTTAACTTTGGCAATACCTTTGGTATTTATTTTTCTTTCTTTGATTTTTTATTCACATCTTGATCAAGAAAAAAAAACAAAAAACAATTTTTATTTTTTGATACTGCAAAGAGATAGGGCTGTATTCAATGGCTTAAATTCTTTTATAAAATACGGGCAATTTGATATTCAACAAAATAACGATGTGCCTTTATTGACTATATCTGAATTACCAAAAAATCTTGGGGAAATTACGAATAATGAGCGCAAAATTTTTTTTATTAAATCAATTTTACCTATGGTTTTATTTTATAATGAATCAATTTTACAGCAACGCCAAAAAATTATCCTCTTACGTCAAGAATCAGAATCAAATAAAACATTAAGTCAGTTTGATCAACGATGGTTATCAGATATATCTAATTACTATCAATTTTCAACTAGAGCTAATTTTAAAGATCTTTTGAAAAGAGTAGATGTAATTCCAGTTTCTTTGGTTTTAGCTCAGGCTGCTTTAGAAACGGGGTGGGGTAATTCAAATATGGCTCTTGGTGGAAACGCACTTTTTGGTCAAAGTACATGGGGCAAAAATGGTAAAACGGTTTCGTCAACTTTAGCAGATTATCATATACGTAGTTTTAAAAATTTAGGCCAAGCTTTAGAAGCTTACATGTTAAATCTTAATACCCATCCAGCTTATGAAGATTTTCGTCAATTACGTTCATTTTTACGTAATAATCCAAAAGAACCTGATATTTTAGATGGTGCACGATTAATTTATACTTTGGATCATTACTCAGAAATTGGCCAAGATTATATTAACCGTTTACAGAAAATTATTAATGATAATAATCTTTTACATTTTGACTATGCAAAACTTTACTCTACGACTGGAATGAATTCTTTATCCTATAAAAATTAATTTTAGAAAGGTTTTTTAAATGACAGCTTCTTCTTTACCACTTCACTCATTAGAACAAATTTTTTTAAAGGCTCGTACTCATATAGTATGGAAAAATCAATCTATAGATGATCATCTTTTACAGAAAATATATGATTTAGCTAAGATGGGTCCAACAAGTGCCAATTGCAGCCCGATGCGTATTATATTTATTAAATCAAAAGAAGCAAAAGAAAGATTAAAACCTTGTTTATCACCTGGAAATGTTGAAAAAACGATGACAGCACCGGCAACAGCTATTATTGCCCAGGATATGTATTTTTATGATCAATTACCAAAATTATTTCCCCATGAAGATGCACGTTCTTGGTTTATTGGGAATGAACAATTAATCAACGATACCGCGTTTCGTAACAGTAGTTTGCAAGGAGCCTATTTTATTATAGCTGCGCGTGCGATGGGTCTTGATTGTGGGCCTATGTCAGGATTTGATACCCAAAAATTGAACCAAGAATTTTTTCCAGATGGCCATTGGAAAGCAAATTTTTTATGTAATCTTGGTCATGGTGATGAACAAAAACTTTACCCCCGAAGCCCAAGGTTAAAGTTTGAAGAAGCTTGTAAAATTTTATAAAATTTATGACATTAATCCCTTTGGTAACGCTTTATCACTAATCAAAGGGTAATATCTAGAATTGAAGAGTTGGTAATGCCACCATTCATTTCTATAAAAATCCCATCCTGCTGCTGTCATAATGCCTAAAAGAATTGCACGATTTTTTTGGGCAATTTCAGAAATAGACAAATTACCATGGTGAGATAGAGGGCTAAATTCATCAAATTTTGTACCCATATCTAATTCTTTGTTGTCTTGATCAAGTAAAGTAAGATCAATAGCTACCCCACGGGAATGGGGCGATCCCCGACGTGGATCTGCTAAAAAATTGGGATCTGGGTTTTTGTTCCATAAAACCCATTGGGCTTCAGATGGTCGAAAAGCATCAAAAATTTTAAAACGATATCCTAATACTTTTGCTAGTTGAATGGCATATTTTAATTTTTCGCCAGCTTCTTTATGAAGATAACAATGAGCATGGTGATAAATTGGTGATTGTGTAATATTATCTGGTGTGGCATAAGCCAAAGAAATCTCTACATCGAAATCAGGTTGATTAATAGAAATAAGAAGCACAAAAAAACTCAATAAGATTAATTATTAACTATTTTTATCATAATTAAAATGGAAAGCCAAATTGAAAAATCTTTGTCTATTCTTGCAATAGATACCTCTGGAAAAGCATGTTCTATGGCGTTTTGGGAACAAGATGAAGTAAAGAGTAGTTTTTTTGAAATTATGAATCGAGGTCATTCAGAAATTCTAATACCAACAATACAAAAAATTATAATAAAAGCTAAACGCGATTATAAAGATATAGATTGGTTGGCTATCAATTTAGGACCAGGTTCGTTTACTGGTGTTCGCATTGGGCTTGCTGCTGTGAAAGGTTTGTCTATAGCTGCGGATAAACCTATCTATGGTATTGATAGTTTTAATGCTTGGCTTGCACCTTTAAAGGTTGGTTTATATTCATTAAAAACATCTGTATCGGATAAAATTTTTTGGGTAGTTTTAAATAATGGAATTGGGCAACTTTATATTCAGTCTTTTGATCAAAAATTTAATTCTTTATTGGCCCCCATTTTAATAAGGCCGGAAGAATTTACCACTTATTTAATCAGTTCTCAATTTTTTGTAATTATTGGTGATGGTATTCCGTTAATAAAGCCTTTTATAAAAAAGGATAATATATTTTTTGTCGACGATTATCATTATCCTAATGCATCGCATTGGGTTACTTTTATTGCAGCACAATTAAAAACCCAAGTTCCAAGTATAGGTATATCACCTATTTATTTAAGGCAAAAATATAAAGATGTTTGATTAATGGAGATTGAACTTAATTTCATTCAACCTCATGAATATCAAGATCAAAATCTTATAAGTGATCTAGCCTATATTCATGCTGCATGTTTTGAGCGACCATGGGATGAAAATGTTTTTAATTCTATATTAAAAAATCAGTCTAATATTATGGGTATAATAGCTATAGATAAAATAAAGCATCAAAGAATTGCTTTTGTATTAGCTCAAATCGTTTTAGAACAAATGGATATTATCTCTATTGCAGTTTCTATACCCTATCGTCAAAAATCTTTAGCAAAACAAATGATGCAAAAAATAATGGCGAAAGCTTTATCGCAGCATGTACAATATTGCTATTTAGAAGTGGCTATAAATAATTATCCAGCACAAAAACTTTATAAATCACTTGGTTTTGTGCAAATTGGGTTGCGTCCTAATTACTATAAAGATGTGTCACAAACAATGATTGATGCACTTGTTTTTAAATATACATTAGATGAAATAAAAAAAATGAATTGAATATAAAAATTGGCGTCCCCGGGATGATTCGAACATCCGACCTACAGTTTAGGAAACTGTTGCTCTATCCTACTGAGCTACGGGGACTTTGGAATAGAATCAAATCTTATTTTGTATAAAATAAATTATTTGCTGATAGCAAACAAAAAGCCATAGATTTTTAATCTATGGCTTTTTTGAAAGGGTTAAAAATTAATCGTTACAAAAATCAGCTTTCCAAGGTGGTAAATTATCACAAAAATTACTTGCTAACTGTGAAGTTTTTACACCATGAGTTGGTTGATTAATAACCCCCGTATGGGCAAAAGCAAAAGTTGGGACTAAAAAAGCTAAAACTAAAAATAAATTACGTATAGTCTTCATAAAATATCTCCTAAAATATATGAATAGTTATAATAAAATATATAATTATATATAATTAAGTAATTTATATCTAAAAAATCGATAAGTCAAATAATAAAATTATAATAAATACACTTTTATTATAATTTTATAATAAATATTTATTTTTGACCATTTGCCTATAAACTATTTTTTATAGTTTAGTCTCTTAATAGAGTTTATTAATTTAAACTAAGTTTATGTGTTTGTTATTTTATGGTATATATTCTCTTAGTATAATTATAATTTGTAAGTATTATACCTGTATTAAAAATACATTTATATCAAGTCTATCTATTCATGATTAACTTTTAGGTATTTGATGAATAAACCCAGTTATTCAATAGGATCGCAGTCACCTTTTGATCCATCGTATTTAATGCACAATGAAGTAAAACCAATTATTGTTTTGGTTGATGATGATAAGAATATTTTGACATCAGTATCTTTAGCTTTAGAAGAAGAGAAATTTATTGTTCATTGTTATAGTGATGGGTATGAAGCTTTGGATTTTTTATCAAACAATCCTGCGAACTTGGTTGTCCTTGATATTAAAATGCCTTTGATAGATGGAATGGAATTATTAGAAAGATTACGTCGCTCCAATAATATACCGGTTATTTTTTTAACATCCAAAGATGATGAAATTGATGAATTAATGGGTTTAAGAATGGGAGCAGATGATTATATACGTAAACCTTTCTCCCAAAGACTATTAATTGAGCGTATACGTACTTTGCTACGTAGAGATTTACAAAAAAAACAAGAAACTCAGCATGAACTTGAGCAAAATAAAATTGTTCGTGGTCATCTTATGCTCGATTTAATTAAACATCAATGTAGTTGGATGGGACATAATATAGAGCTCACTGTTACAGAGTTTTTATTATTGCAATCTCTTGTTTTAAGACCGGGTCATGTCAAAACAAGAGATCAGTTAATGGATATCGCCTATGGTGATACAGTTTATGTAGATGATCGTACGATTGATAGTCATATTAAAAGATTAAGACGTAAATTTAAAATAGTGGATCAAACATTTACAAATATAGAAACCTTATATGGTATGGGTTATAGATATAGAGAAAATTAAATATCTATGTTTAAAAAAGGTATACGAAAACATTCTACTCTTACTAGACGCATTCTTATTTTAAATGTTTTGACATTATTAATTCCTGTTTTTGGATTATTGTATCAAGATCAATATCGTCAAACGCTTATTAATGATGAATTGGATGATTTAAAAACACAAAGTGTTTTATTTGCAAATGCTCTTGGTATGTCAACAGTTAATGAAGAAGGAAAAAATGAACAAGAAAATTTCTTACCTGAAATTGCAAGATCTGCCCTGATAAAATTAGCAGCAATATCACATTATCGGGCTAGACTTTTTTCATCAGATGGTGAATTGCTTAGTGATAGCGCACGCTTTGACGGACCAGGAGGTCTTGTAGAAGTAGAAACATTACCTTTGGTTGAAAGAAAATCTTTTTTTGAAAATATATTTAATTATTTTTATGATCTTTTTACTCCAATTTTACCTAAAGATAAAGCTTTAGATTTATATCATGAAGCAGCTAAACAGAATGCCCATGATTATAGTGAGGTTTTAAAAGCACTTGAAGGAGAAGTAATGAGCGTTGTAAGACGTGATCATCAAAAAAGATTGGTTTTAACAGTTGCTTCTCCTGTTCAACGTTATCGAAAGGTTCTCGCAGCGTTGCTTCTTTCAAGTGATGGCACAGAAATAGAGCAAGATGTAAGAGAATTCCGTTATGATATTATTAGAATATTTACGGTTGGTCTATTTACAACAATCCTACTTTCTTTAATTTTAGCTGGTACTATAGCACGCCCTATTCAGAGATTGGCGCGGGCGGCAGAGCAAGTACGTTATTTGCATATAAGAAATCAATATATCAAATCTAACAAAAAACAAGGTCCAGATCTTATACCAGATTTTACATATAGAAATGATGAAATAGGTGATCTTTCATTAGCATTACGCGAAATGACAAAGGCTCTATATAAACGTATGAATGCAATTGAATCATTTGCAGCAGATGTCGCCCATGAAATCAAAAATCCTTTAACTTCACTTCGCAGCGCAGTTGAAACTGTAAATCGTGTTGATGATCCTGAAAAAAAGAAAAAACTATTAGCCCTTATATTAGATGATGTTGAAAGATTAAATAGGTTAATCTCTGATATATCAGAAGCTTCAAGAGTGGATGCGGATATTTCCAAGAATATTGCAGAGCCTGTTAATATGCTATCACTTGTTAGGAATATAGCCCATTCATTTGATATGGGATCGTTTAAAAACAATCAAGATCAAATTTTTTCCTTAAAGATTGATGAAAGACAAGAATTTAAAGTACTTGGTATTGAGAGCCGTCTTGAGCAAGTTTTGTACAATATTATTAATAATGCAATATCATTTAGCCCTCCCCAAGGAATAATAGAGTTGGTGATGATAAAAGAAAATCAAAAGGTGATTATAACAATTAAAGATCAGGGCCCAGGAATACCAGAAGATAAGTTAGATAAAATTTTTGAAAGATTTTATACGGCAAGACCTATTCACGAAAAATTTGGTGTACATTCTGGGTTAGGTTTAAGCATTTCAAAACAAATTATTGAAGCACATAATGGTATAATTTCAGTTTGTAATGTGCGTGATGAAAATGATAATATGATGGGTGCAGAATTTCGAATAGAATTACCACTACTTGTTAAAGAGGTAATTTATTTTAAAGACAATGAAAAGAAAAAAAGATTATAGAGAAATTATGACTGTTTCAGGAACAGCGGTTGCTCTACATCATGTGGGTGTTTTATTTCGTGGTCCAGCTGGGAGTGGGAAATCAGATCTTGCTTTGCGTCTAATTGATCAGGGCGCAAAATTGATTGCAGATGATCTTGTGCAGATTTCTAGACAGAATCAGGATCTTTATGTAACTTATCCAGAAATGGGTGATCCAAAATTAAAAGGATGTATAGAAATACGAGGGATAGGTATTGTTTCTATGAATTTTCAAGAAAAAATATCTTTGAATTTAATTTTAGATTTAACTGAACGAGATTTGATTGTAAGACTACCTCAAATTACTTATGATGTATTTTTTAATATTTCTGTTCCTAAAATTTTTTTTGATCCCTTTGCTTCTTCAGCTATATCAAAAATTCATTGGGCTATAAAATTATTTTCTAAAAAACTTTAAAAGAAATTGGTTGAAGTGACAAATATAGTGCCACGTATTTTACTTGTTACAGGACTATCCGGAGCAGGACGTACTACAGCCTTAAAAGCTTTAGAGGATATAGGATATGAAGCTGTTGATAACATGCCCGTATCTTTATTACAAAGATTTGATTTCGTATCTGAAGAAAATCATCATGTTGCTTTTGGTATCGACAGTAGAACACGAGGATTTACACCAGAAATTTTTATTGAGATTATTAATAAATTTCGTCAAGACCAAAAAAGTAATTTTCAACTTCTCTATCTATCGTGTGATCAAGATGTTTTAGCCCGCCGATATATTGAAACTAGACGTAAACACCCTTTAGCAATTAATCGTCCTGTTATTGATGGTATTGATCTTGAAAAAAAACTTTTAGCTCCTTTAGAAATATTAGCTGATGAGCTTATTGATACGACAAATCTTACTCCTGGAAATTTAAAAAATATAATTTACGATAGATTTAATATTAAAAATATTGATCATCCAAAAATTGTTATCACACTTATTTCCTTTTCTTATCATTATGGGTTACCAAGAGAAGCTGATTGGGTTTTCGATGTACGTTTTTTACATAACCCTTTTTATCAACCATCTTTGAAAAATTTAAATGGCTTGGATATGAATGTTGCAAAATATATAGAAAGAGACAGTGTTTTAGATAATTTTTTTACGCCCCTTACTCAAATATTAAATATGTTGCTTCCAAAATTTGAACAAGAAGGAAAAAGTTATTTAACCATTGCAGTTGGGTGTACTGGTGGTAAACATCGTTCTGTATATATTGTACAAAAATTGGCTGATTTTTTTCAAAAATTGGATCAACACGTTAATATAATGCATCGTGATATATATAAACACATAGATAAATTTTAGAATTTATATGATAGGCATTGTGATTATTACCCATGGAAAACTTGCAGATGAATTTCGTTCTGCATTAGAGCATGTTATGGGTGTCCAATCTAACTTGGAAACAATCTGCATTTACCCTAATGATCATATGGCTCAGTGTAAGCAAAATATTTTAGAATCCGTTCAACGTGTTAATGATGGAACAGGTGTTATAATTTTAACAGATATGTTTGGTGGGACACCCTCTAATCTTGCAATTTCTGTTATGCAACCAAATGTTATAGAAGTTATAGCTGGGGTTAATCTTCCTATGTTGATCAAATTAGCAAGATCAAGGCATAAAGATAATTTGATGGATGTTGTATTAGAAGTTCAAGCTGATGGAAGAAAATATATTAATATTGCATCTAGATTATTTAAAAAAAAATATGAATAATGAACTACAAATATCGTGTTTTGTAAAAATAGTTAATCAACGTGGATTACATGCACGAGCAGCTGCTAAATTTGTTAAACTTGCAGATCAGTTTGATTGTAAGGTTATAGTTAAAAAAGATGATATGTCAGTTTTGGCAACATCAATTATGGGTTTGCTTATGTTGGCTGCCACGCTACATTCTACAATCGAGCTTCAGGCAACAGGATCCCAGGCGCAGGAGGCTTTAAATGCTTTATCTCATTTGGTTAAATCAAAATTTGACGAAGAATAAAATTTTGGTCATAAAATGAAATATAAATGATCTAGGATAGGGATTTTTTTTAAGGAGCATATAATGAAAAAGTTTGATGATTATAAGGTTACTGATATCAATTTAGCAGAATGGGGTAGAAAAGAAATTTCAATCGCAGAGACAGAAATGCCTGGTCTTATGGCATTGCGTCAAGAATATGGCGCAAATAAACCTTTAAGAGGTGCCAGAATTGCCGGTTGCCTACATATGACAATTCAAACAGCAGTTTTAATTGAAACATTAATAGCATTGGGTGCTGAAATAAGATGGAGTTCATGCAATATTTTTTCAACCCAAGATCAAGCTGCTGCAGCTATAGCTGCCGTAGGTATACCTGTTTTTGCTTGGAAGGGTATGAATGAAGATGAATTTTGGTGGTGTATTGAACAAACAATTCAAGGACCCAATGGATGGACACCTAATATGATTTTAGATGATGGGGGTGATTTGACCCAAATTATTTATGAAAAATATTCTCATCTTTTAAAAGATATTCGTGGTATTTCTGAAGAAACGACAACTGGCGTCCATCGGCTTTACGAAATGGCAAAAAAAGGTGAATTGAAAACACCAGCTATTAATGTGAATAATTCTGTAACAAAATCTAAATTTGATAATCTTTATGGTTGTCGTGAAAGTTTAATTGATGGAATTAAACGAGCTACAGACGTTATGGTGGCTGGTAAAATTGCTGTTGTTTGTGGTTTTGGTGATGTAGGTAAAGGATGTGCGGTATCGCTTCGTAGTCAAGGGGCCAGAGTTATTATAACAGAAATTGATCCTATATGTGCTTTGCAAGCATCAATGGAAGGTTATGAAGTAACAACAATGGATGATATAGCACATCAAGCAGATATTTTTGTGACTGCAACAGGAAATATTGATGTTATTACCTTAGATCATATGCGTAAAATGAAACACAGGGCAATTTTATGTAATATTGGTCATTTTGATAGTGAAATTGAAATAAGTGCTTTACAAAATTACAAATGGGATTCGATAAAACCTCAAGTGGATGAGGTTATTTTTCCGGATGGAAAACGATTGATTGTTTTGGCAAAAGGCAGATTAGTCAATCTTGGTTGTGCGACAGGACATCCCAGTTTTGTGATGAGTGCCTCTTTTACAAATCAAGTTTTAGCTCAAATAGAATTATGGAACCATTATCATAATTACAAAAACCAAGTATACCTTTTACCCAAAATATTAGATGAAAAGGTTGCATCTTTGCATCTTACTAAAGTGGGTGTTAAATTGACAAAATTAACAAAAAAGCAAGCTGATTATATAGCAGTTTCCCAAGAGGGTCCGTTCAAACCTGAATATTATCGATACTGATACTATTGAAATACCATGATATTTATAAATATAATTTGTGAATAATGTGAACAGTTATTTGGGATATATTGGAATAATATGCTCTATTATTATAGGAGGATTACTTTTTTTTATTTTTAAAATAAAAAAAAGTAGATCTCTTATTAAAAATCAAAATGATTTATTAAAAGAATTATTTACAGATAAATATAAAGCTTGGCTTTATATATCTTCTATCGATAATAGTATTCAAACATCATCTAATTTCTCGTTATTATTTTCTAATGAAACAATCGAAACAAAAGAAAATTTCATAGAATTTGGAAAAAAACAATTTAAAAATCATCTGGATTTAGAAGAAATTTTGGAAAAGGCAACCCAGGAGAATCAAACAATAAAGCTTTTTGATTTTAAGGAAAAAGTATGGAAGGCCAATATTAAAGTTTTATCTAATAGTTTTTTAAGCATTATATTTGAGGATATAACATCCCAATATAAAATTCACAAATCGGTAAAAGATGATAATGTTCAATTAAGAAAATTAATTGATAATTTACCTTTACCTATTTGGATTAGAGATGAGAAATTACATATAATCTATTGTAATAAAACTTATGCTCATATTTGTGGATTTGATGCTGATGTTGTGCTTCATGATAATGTTGGATTAGCGGATGATTATGCTTTAGCTTTACGTGCTCAAGATCTCAAAATTGCACAAAGTGGTAGTCGTCATATTATTGTGCAAGGCAAGAGACGATTTTTTGATTTTACACTTCAGCCTTTATGGAATGACCATAGTGAAGATATACAAGAGAATTCAATAGCAGGATATGCTCAAGATATGACTGCTTTGGAAGAATCACAGGATCAATTATCACGCCATATTATGGCGCATGCAGATGTTTTAGAACAATTAAATACAGGGATTATTGTTTTTGATACAAACAAACGAGTTAGTTTTTTTAATCAAGCTTATTTACATTTTTTTGGATTAACTGAAAAATTATTAGAGCATAATCCAACCTTGGGCGAAGTTTTAGAAATGCTTCGTGAGCGGCGTAAATTACCCGAACAAGTGAATTTTCCAGTTTATAAACAAGAATTAGAACGCCAAATTATGGGTGTTATTAATCCAGTCCAAGAACTTGTTCATTTACCTGATGGAACAACGTTAAGAATGGTAACGGCACCGCACCCTTTTGGTGGTGTGTTTATGCTTTATGAAGATGTTACAGATAGATTAACTTTGGAAAGATCTTATAACACTCTTATTGATGTTCAACGTGCTACTTTAGATAATTTATATGAAGGGGTAGCGGTATTTGGAAGCGATGGTAGATTAAAACTTTTGAATCCGGTTTGTATCCGTCAATGGGGTTTGGAAAATATAGAAGTTATTAAAGAACCACATATTTCACAATTTGTTGACCAATTGAAAAATTTTTTTGATCAAGATTCTAAATGGCAAGAAAAATATCAAAATATTATGACATTAGTCGTTGAAGGTGAGCAACGTAATGGCCGAATTGAAAGAAATGATGGGATTGTTTTAGATTATGTTGTTTATCCTTTGCCTGATGGAAGTACACTATTTACCTATTTAGATGTCACAGATAGCATTAGGGTAGAACGTGCCCTTATTGAAGGCAATAATGCACTTCAAGCAGCAGATAGGTTGAAATCTGAATTCATTGCAAACATTTCCTATGATTTACGGACACCACTTAATAGTATCATGGGTTTTGCGGAAATATTAAAGGCACAATATTTTGGCCCATTAAACCAACGCCAAATTGATTATAGTCAAAATATCTACCAAGCATCGCAAAGACTTCTCACCCTAATTAATGATATTATTGATCTGGCTACGATTGAGGCAGGTTATATAGAATTAGAATATAGTAAAATTGATATTAAACAAATGTTAAACAATATTATTCATTTGGCTTATGAAAGGGTCCGTGAGAAAGAAATATCTTTAGTTCTTGATTGTCCTGATGCTATTGGGGTTTTTGAAGCAGACGAAAAAAGATTACATCAGGCCATTTATAATATTATTAGCAATCTTGTTATTTTTATTCCAAAAGGAAGTACCATTCATATTATTGCCGACCGTGATCCGCAAAATTTAACAATACAAGTTAAAAATTCATCGATGATTAATTTTGAAGATCAAGAACCATCAACGGATAAATTTCGTCGAAATCCCCAAAGGGGTAGTGCAGATCTGGGCCTATCTCTTGTCAAGCGTATTATCGAAATGCATGGTGGACAAGTTATACTTTCTTCAACGTCCCAAAGTTCAGAAATTGTGTGTTTAATTCCTCTTGCTCGTACTATTCATAATTCTATGAGACAGTAGATATCCCTTTTGTTGTAGAATATTCAAAATGGAAGACTTCGTCCGGATGAAGATATTTCCTTATATCGTGGGCTGCAACTGCCGCTTCATGAAATCCGGTTAAAATAAGTTTTAATTTACCTTGATAATGAACAATGTCGCCTATGGCGTAAATACCCGGAAGATTGGTGCGTTGATTAGCAGGATTAATAGCAATATGATGATGATCAAGATGAAGTCCCCATTGGGTAATTGGCCCCAAATCCATTGATAAACCAAAAAAAGCTAATAAATAATCTGCCTCAAGTTTTTTTTCATGTTGGTCCAAATCTTGAACAATAACATTATTTAAATATCCATTATCACCTTCTAAAGATGTTAATTGATAAGGGGTAATAAGTTCAATTTTATGCGTTTGTTTCAATTTTTCTAATTGATGTATACTTTCAGGGCTGGCTCTAAATTTATGACGTCGATGTACAAGATAGATTTTTTGAGCTATTTCGGATAAAGATAATGTCCAATCAATAGCAGAATCACCCCCACCTGCTATAACCAAAGTTTTATTACGAAATAATTCTTTTTGTTTTACATAATAAAAAACACTTTTATTTTCATAAATCTCTATTTTCTCAAGAGGGGGACGATTAGGCCCAAAAGCCCCAACTCCTGCAGCAATAATAACAGTACGGCTTTGAATGATTTGGCCGTTTGACGTTTCTAATAACCACGATTGGTCATTTTGCTGTGTTAATTTGCGTACTTGTTGGTCTAAATGAAATACAGGTTTAAAAGGAAGAGCTTGTTGATGTAAATTATGAATAAGTTCTGTTGCATCAATTTTAGGATAAGCAGGTATGTCATATATAGGTTTTTCTGGGTATAATGCGGTGCACTGACCGCCAATTGAATCTAAAGCATCAATAACATGACATTGTAATCCTAACATACCACATTGAAAAATCGCAAAAAGACCAACTGGTCCTGCACCAATAATTGTAACATTGGTTTTATGATGTGGCATTTTTATTAAAAATGTAATAAATCTGATTAGAATTAATTTGATATAAAAATAAATCTTTTATTTTATAAAGCAAGACTCTTTCATAATTCAAGGAAGAAAATTATGTCTCAATCACTTTTCCATCTAGCTTTTCCTGTTAAAGATCTAAAAAAAACGAGATTTTTTTATGAAGAATTATTGGGCTGTCCTGTTGGGCGTACATCTGATTTGTGGATTGATTTTAATTTTTTTGGCCATCAAATTACCGCTCATCTGAATCTAGAAGAATTAAATCATGTGAAATCTAACCCTGTTGATGGTGATGATGTTCCCGTACGACATTTTGGTGTAATTTTAGAATGGAAAGAATGGCATAAATGGGCTGATAAATTAGCACAAGCAAATATTAAATTTCTTATTGAACCTCATATTCGTTTTAAAAATCAAATTGGTGAACAGGCAACTTTGTTTTTCGCTGATCCAAGTGGCAATGTACTTGAATTTAAGTCTTTCCAAGAAAAAGACCAAATTTTCGCACATATATAGCATATATAACATATATAAATGAGCAAAAATTTTAATTGTTGAGTAAATTTATTATTATATTAATGAATGAATAAAGAAAATAAAATAGATTGGTGTGATTTTATTTGGGATAGTGTGTCCTTAAAAAAATTTGCACAGATCTTGGCTCTATATGTTCAAAAAAAAGATGTCATCGCATTATATGGGGATTTGGGTACCGGAAAAACAACTTTTGCTAGGGCTTTTATTCAAGCCTTAACGGATAACCAACAAGATGTTCCAAGTCCAACTTTTACACTGGTTCAAACTTATGAAATAAAACAAGGAACGATTTGGCATTTCGATTTATATCGATTAAAATCACTTGATGAAGCCTATCAACTTAACTTAGAAGAAGCTTTTCATGAAGGGATAAGTTTAATAGAATGGCCCCAAAGATTAGAAAATATACTTCCAGAATATGCATTGAAAATATATTTTAATTTTAATGAATCTTCATCGACAAGAAAAATAAAACTCTATTTTAATCCATATTGGATCAGTCGTGGTAAAAATATTTTATTACAAATAAAAAAATAAATAGTATGGAAAACCGTAAAGATATTATACAAGAATTTCTTAATCAACAAAAATGGGGTGATGCCCATCGTTTGCCTTTGGCAGGTGATGCTTCATTCCGCCGATATGAAAGATTAATTCAAAATAATAAAACTGTTATTTTGATGGATGCACCGCCACCAAAAGAAAATATCAAGTCATTTTTAAACATAGGAAAAATTTTAAATGATATTAAACTTAGTGCTCCTGAAATTTATGCTTATGATGAATTAAATGGATTAATTTTATTAGAGGATTTAGGTGATAATACTTATACCGTCCTTTTACAAAAAGGATATTCAGAAAAAGAACTTTATGAACTAGCTGGTGATGTATTAATAGAGATTAGGCAACGTATTCAATCTGATCATCTTAATTTAATTCCTAAATTTGACGTATCACGTGCCTTACGTGAAGTGCAAGTTTTTCTGGACTGGTATTGGCCTCTTGTTATGGAAGGGGCGGAAATTTCTGAAGATATAAGAAAAGATTATGTTCAAAAATGGGAACGCATTTTGCATCATTATTTGGATTTTTTTCCTACTCTTACTTTGTTTGATTTTCATGTTGATAATCTTATTCTTTTGCCACAAAGAATAGGCGTTCGTGCCTGTGGATTGTTAGACTTTCAAGATGCTGTATCTGCGCCAGCCCCTTTTGATTTGATGTCTTTAATTGATGATGCAAGACGGGATGTTTCTTTAACTCTAGGAAAGCACTTAAAAGATCGTTATAAAACCAATTTTTCTAAAGATGATTATGAGCATTTTGATATTCTTTATGACCTTTTGGCAGCGCAGCGCCATACGAGAATACTGGGAACTTTTTGTAGGTTATATCGTCGTGATCATAAACCAGCTTATTTAAATTTTATCCCACGTGTTTGGCAGCAATTAATGAATGCGTTACAGAATAAACATCTTTTAAATATAAAAGAATGGTTTGATTATTATATTCCTTCGTCTAAAAGACTTTTACCTCCATCTCTTTTATATAAGAAATAAATTATGCTTAATGATAAATTACCAGATCAAGCAGTAATTTTAGCAGCTGGATTAGCAACCAGATTACGGCCTATCACCCAAGATATGCCCAAGGCCCTTGTTCCTATCCATGGTAGGCCAATTATAGATTTTATTTTTGATCAGCTTAAGAACATCAACATAAAAAATGTTGTTGTAAATGCGCATTATTTTTATGAACAAATTGAACATCATCTTCAAAAATATAGTGATTTTAATATACAAATTTCGAGAGAAAAAGAAATTCTTGAAACAGGTGGTGGGATAAAGCAAGCGTTATCATTTTTAAAAAATGATATATTTTTTGTTATTAATGCTAAAATTCTATGGTCAAATGGTAAGATCAATGTCTTGAAAAGATTAGTTAATTTTTGGGATAGTAAGAAAATGGATGCCTTGTTATTATTGCATCCTACAGTTAGTGCAGTTGGTTATGAAGGCATGGGAGATTTTTTTCTTGACCAAAATGGTTTGGTATCAAGAAGAAAAAATTTACAAATTTCACCTTTTTTATTTACAGGAATTCAACTTTTACATCCTAAAATTTTTCAAAACACACCAGATGGCTTTTTTTCAATGAATCTAATTTATGATAAATTAATTCAGGATAAAAAATTGTATGGTATTAGACATGATGGGGAATGGTTTCATATTAGTACCCCAAAACATTTAATCGAAGTTGAGAATAAATTTTTAGATAAAAATGAAAGTTTCTATGGATAAATCTGGTAAAATTTTTACCATACCTTCAGGTATAAATTTTGTACAAGCAATTGCGGAAAGATTACTAGAAGAAACAAAATCCGATCCCTTAGAACTTACACATTATACAATTTTATTACCAACAAAACGTTCTTGCCTTCTCTTACAAGAAGCCTTTATCCATACAGATAAAGTTGATGCTTTATTTTTACCAAAAATAAAACCTTTGGGTGATTTATCTGAAAATGATTTTTCTCTGATTCCAGACCATCAAATAAATGGATTGTCAATTTTACCTGGGATTGATCCTACAAAAAGAATTTTACTTTTAGCTAAATTGATCGTTGAAAAAACAGAAATTAATTTTAATAAAGCACTTTTTTTAGCAAAAGATTTGTTTAAATTTTTGGATGAAATACAAAAAGAGAGAATAAATTTTTATGAATTTAACGAAATTATATCGGCAAATTATGCTTTGCATTGGCAACAGATATTTAATTTCTTAAAAATTTTATTTCACGAATGGCCAAAAATTTTAAAAGAAGAAAAATGTTTAGACGTTGTTGAACGCCAAAATATTTTATTGGAGCAGCAAGCAAAAATATGGAAAGAAAACCCACCCAAATTTCCTGTATGGGTTGCGGGTTCTACAGGTAGCGTTCCTGCTACAGCTGAATTAATGAAAGTGGTAAGCCATTTACCTTTAGGATACATTATTTTACCCGGACTTAATTTAAATTTGGATGACAATCTTCAGAAAGAAATTAGGGAAGACCCATGTCATCCTTATTATGGAATGCTTAATCTTTTATCTAACCTTAACTATAAATTATCTGATGTTCGTCCTTGGCCATTAGAGGATGCCAATATACCATTAAAGAGAAACGCATTATTAAATCAGGTTTTTTACCCTGCTTCCGTGGTAACTAAATGGGATCAGTTAAAAAGAAAATGGACAGATATTGATAAAGCTGTTGAAAATCTTAAACTTGTTTTATGCGCTAATTCAAAAGAAGAAGCTGAAATTATAGCTATCATTTTGCGTGAAGCTCTTGAAAAATCTAATCAAAAAGTGGCTTTAGTTACAGCAGATCGAAAACTTGCCCGCAGAGTTACTGCAGAATTGCGTCGTTGGTCAATTACAGTAGAAAGCGGGGTTGGTTTATCTTTGGATAAAACAAAAACAGGGGAATTTTTAAAACTTTTAACTTCTTTAGTTCTTCACCAAACCTACACGACGTGGCTTTCAATTTTTAAACATCCTTTAACATCTATGGGGTTTTCAAAAGAATATTTTTTAGAAGCAGTAAAAGAAATTGAGCTTAAATTATTACGTGGAAGTTTCATCACAGAAGATTTAGAAACACTTATAAAAAAGGCGTACGATTTAAATTTAGATAAAGCTTCTAATATTTTAGAAAAAACCAAAATAATTTTTCACGATTTTTTTGGTTTGTTAAAAGATAATCATGTGAATTTAGAAAAATTAATTCAAACACATATTATTTTAGCTGAATCTTTAGTTACGACAGATAAGGTTCCAGGGTATGAGATTTTATGGTCGGATCATGATGGAAATAGTGTGCTAAATTTTTTGATTAATATGATAAGTACAAATTCCAACATTTCGCTTTCGACAGGTAAAGATTATTTTGATTTTTTTAATTATTTTTTAGCAGAACATATTATTTATAAAGATTATAACGTAAATTCGCGTTTAAGTATTCTAAGCCCATTTGAAGCACGTTTATACCAAGCAGATTTGATGATTTTAGGTGGTTTAAATGAAGGAGTTTGGCCAAGCGAACCAGAATTTGATCCATGGCTTAATCGTAATATGCGTACAATTTTGGGGTTACCTTTACCGGAAAGATATATTGGATTATCAGCCCATGATTTTTTCCAATTAGCATGCGCACCTTCTGTAGTTATGACGAGATCATTGAAAAAAGATGCGGTTGTTACAACACCTTCGAGATGGGTTAAAAGACTACAAATTTTTCTTAAATCTTTAGGTAAGGAAATATTGGTTCCTAATAATTGGATTGAATGGAGAAAAATGTCAAATCACATTGAATCTATAAGTAATTTTTCTCCTCCTTATCCGAAACCTCCTGTTCATTTAAGACCACGTAAATTATCAGTAACACAATTGCAAAAACTTCTTCATAACCCTTACATTATTTATGTAGAAACAATTCTTAAATTATCACCCCTTGAACCCTTAGAACCTATTCCAAATGCATCAATACGTGGGACATTAATTCATACTATTTTAGAAAAATTTCTCTATGATTATGAACGAAATCATATTCCTGATCCTTATAATTATCTTATAGCTTTGGGAAAAAAAATATTTTCGTCTTTGCTGTTTTATCCTACTGTATGGGGATTTTGGTGGCCCCGCTATGAACGTGTCGCCCAATGGTTTATAAAAAGTTTGGAATTTTATAAGGATAAAAAATTAAGAACATTTTTAGAAATATCGGGTCAATATACTTTAACCCTATCTTTAGGGGATTATGTTTTAACAGCAAAAGCAGACCGTATTGATCTTATGAAGGATGGGGGATTAACAATTATCGATTATAAAACAGGCTCGATTCCAAGTATGCGTAAGGTTAATCAAGGCTTTTATCCCCAATTAATTTTAGAAGCAATTATTGCTAAAGCTAAAGGGTTTTCTTTAATTAAAGAAAGTAATAAAATCCAAAAGTTAGAATTTTGGAAGATAACAGGACGAAATCCAGCCGTAGAAGTTATTAATTTACCCTTTGATATCGATAATCTTATAGAAGAACATCATGAGGGGATTAAAAAATTTCTGGAATCTTTCGATGATGTCAATACGGCCTATCCTATATCAGTTGATTATCAAACTAATGATTATATAAAATCTTATCAACATTTGGCTCGTATGAAAGAGTGGATAGGTCAAAATATATAAATGTGCCAAGAAGTTTTATGATAATTGATCAGCAATATCCAATATATAACCAAGCTCTTAATCCTAATAGTTCTATATGGGTTAATGCGTCAGCAGGTACAGGTAAAACAAAACTTTTAACTGATCGTATTTTAAGATTGTTGATATCAGATGTTTCTCCTTTAAAAATTCTATGTCTTACCTATACAAAAGCTGCTGCAGCAGAAATGTTAAATCGATTAGATGAAAAACTAGCTTTTTGGGCTTCTACGAGTGAGGAATTACTTAAAGAAGATATCATAAAATTATTGGGGTATGAACCTGATCAATCAATATATAATTTTGCGCGTGGGCTTTTCGCTAAAATTTTAGATATTCCAGGAGGTATAAAAATACAAACTATACATGCTTTTTGTCAATCCCTTTTAAGAAAATTTCCTATAGAAGCAAATGTCCCTTCTAATTTTGAACTAATCCAAGAAATAGAAGATAAAAAGATAATTTATGATGCGTATAGTTTGATTATGGGTCTTCAGCAACAAAATTATAATTCTAAATGGATGGAAAATTTTGCCCAATTATCTATAGAATTTTCCATTGAAGATTTTGATCAGCTTATTCTGGATCTTATAAGAAAAAAGAAGGTTTTTTTACAATCTTTAGAAAAGGATGACGAATTTAATCGATTAATAGACTGTATTTATAAAAAATTAAATGTAGAAAAAAACATATCTATACAATCTATTGAAGATCAAATAATGCGAAACACATGTTTTTCTAAAAGCAATTTAAAAGTTATCCAAGAAATTTTATTTGAACAAACAAAAAGTAAAAAATATCAGAAAATGTTTAATCAAATCAAAGATTGGATGGAATTATCTTTTGAAGAAAAAAAAGAACAATTAGATTTTTACTGTGGCATATTTTTAGATTCATATGGATTATTAAAAAAAACTTTTTCCTCGGATCTTATAGAAAACTATCCAATTTTAGATGAAACATTTAACCAGGAAGCATTAAGA
>JAIBAD010000019.1 GCA_019695395.1 Alphaproteobacteria bacterium | reverse complement strand
CAAGATGGCCAAGATAATTTATATGGTGATGATGGCGATGATTTTATCTATGGGGACGCAGGTGATGATAGATTAGAAGGTGGTAAGGGTAATGATATAATTGAAGGCGGAATTGGCCAGGATAATATATATGGTGGTGATGATAATGATACCATAAAGGGTGGGGAGGATAATGATAAAATCTTTGGTGATGTGGGGAATGATAAACTTTACGGGGAAAGGGGTGATGATACTCTTTCAGGTGGTGATGGAGATGATATGATTGATGGTGGTGATGGAGATGATGAAATTTCTGATCTACGAGGTAAAAATGCATTGTATGGTGGTGCAGGCGATGATTCTATTCAAAGTGATGGTTTTGAAGATAGCTTGCTAGATGGTGGTACGGGCAATGATCAAATAATAAGTGGAGAAGGTGCAGATACGTTACTTGGAAAAGATGGAGATGATGGCATGTCTGGGATGGGAGGGGATGATAATATAGAAGGTGGAATTGGGAATGATGAATTATATGGGGCTGATGGCGATGATTTAGTAAAAGGAGGAGATGGATATGATTTTATATTTGGCGGTGATGGTAATGATACATTAGATGGTGGAGATGATAGAGATGGAATAGATGGTGGCGTAGGCGATGATCTGATAAAAGGTGGGAATGGAGATGATATGATCTATGGAAATAAAAATTATACTTTATTAAGTATAGAGACCGATGGGAATGATATTTTATATGGAGAAAATGGGAACGATTTTATTTATGGGGATGATGGTGATGATAAAATGTATGGGGGTGAAGATAATGATACATTATATGGTGGGAAAGGTAATGATGAATTATATGGGAATGAAGATAATGATTATATATTAGGTGGTACAGGAAATGATAAAATTGAAGGTGGTTCTGGTAATGATTACATAAGAGGTGATGAAAGTGGTTTTGAGGAAGAAACCATACCACTATTTGGTGTTAGCACTGATGAGGGATTTAATGATGAAATAGATGGTGGAGATGGAGATGATATAATTTATGGGGATGATGGTGATGATAAAATGTATGGGGGTGAAGATAATGATAAATTATATGGTGGGAAAGGTAATGATGAATTATATGGGAATGATGGTGATGATATAATTAACGGTGATTTTGGAAGCGATGTTATTGATGGGGGGAATGGGGATGATGTAATTAGCGGTGGTTTGGGCAATAACAAAATATATGGTGGTACGGGTAATGATACAATTACTTATTATAAAGAAGAACTATTTGTTAGTGTAAGTGATTATAGTGTGGTTAAGGCAGGTGATTATTATGTCATTACCGATAAATCAGGCCGATTTGATTTGATGAAGGATGTTGAATATGCTAAATTTAAAGAAGGAACATATCGTATCACAGATACTGGTTTTGTGAAAACATTTGCCCCTCTTGTAGAAGATAGACCTGACCATTTTTCTGATCTAGCAGCAGGGTTAAAAGAAAGCATATCAGGTTTTGCAGCAGAGCTTGGTGATATTAGTTCAACCAATGATAAAGACAAAAAAGATCCAACTAATTTGGTTGCCTCATATCTTTAATTCTAAAAGCCAGCTTGATTAAATTAAGCTGGCTTTAAATTTATTTATCAAAAAAAGGAAATGCAAAATGTTAGAGGTAAAAACCACATCTAAAAAATCTTTCCGTTCCACTTTACAATCAACTTTATCATTTATTAATCAGCAATCTTTCAAAGATCAGATGATTTTATCTGATAAAGTAACATTTAATCCCAATTTTCTTTTACCTTATACTTATCATGGAACAGATCTTAACGATTTTGCCAAGGGTATAGATGGTACAAAAAATAATATGTTTGGCTATGGGGGTGATGATCTATTGCTGGGCGGTATTGGGGGTGATGATTTTCTTTATGGGGATAGTGGGAATGATTATCTTTATGGTTATAGTGGTAAAGATATTTTAATAGGTGGTTTGGGTAATGATGAGGTCTATGGTGATTCAGGAGATGATACACTTTACGGGAATGAAGGTGATGATAGAATAGGTGGCGGTGATGGTAACGATGTAATGCGTGGTGACGTTGGCTATGATGTAATGTATGGTGGTACGGGCAATGATCAAATTTTTGGGGAAACAGGATATGATCAACTTTATGGAGAAGATGGTGATGATCAATTATATGGCGAAGACAATAATGACAAATTAGAAGGGGGTAAGGGCCAAGATAAACTTTACGGTGGAACAGCCAATGATTTTTTATATGGTGGTGCAGATGATGATACGTTATTTGGCCAAGAACAAAATGATCAATTGTATGGAGATGATGGGGATGATCTTATCTATGGGGATCATGGCAATGATTGGACATCAGGTGGTTTAGGAAATGATACAATCGAAGGTGGGGTTGGAGATGATTTTGTATTAGGGGATAGGGGTGATGATATGCTTCATGGTGGGGATGGCAATGATTTAATCCAAGGTCACGGTGATGATGATACACTTTATGGGGAAAGTGGCGATGATCTTTTATATGGGGATGATGGAAATGATACAATCGAAGGTGGGGATGGTAAGGATATCATACGAGGATATACTGGTAACGATATAATTCAGGGAGGCGTAGGGAACGACCAGATATATGGTGATACAGGCAATGACACAATTTTTGGTGGGGATGGCAACGATATAATTTACAATGATGAAGGTAATGATATCGTCCATGGTGGTAATGGTGATGATATTTTTGTTGAAATTAATAAGACATCATCAACAGACGTAAGTATTATAAATGGTGATGATGGTAAAGATGTGCTGTTTGTTTTAAATGATAAGGGATCAATGGCAACCCATAAATTTTTTGGTGGTACGGAAGATGATATAATCTCTTATATAGGGGTTGATGGTGCTTCCTTTTATAACAGTGTTAAGGATTATTCACTAGAAAAAGAAGGAGATTATTACAAAATCATTTGTAAGATTCCTGGCAGTTTTGATGAGGTTAAAGATGTTGAATTTGCTGAATTTAAAGAAGGAAGATTTAAAATAACCGATACAGGTTTTGTTTTCGTGCCAACGCCTTTAACTGTGGATGTAACCGATCTAATAGTGGGATTAAAAGATAGCATGGCAGGATTTGGTATGGGATCTGGTGATGTTGGTTCAATTAATGGTTCAGATAAAAAAGATCAATCAACTTTGGTAGCATCTTATCTTTAAAATAATTAATTAAATTAAAGGCCGGATAATCCGGCCTTTAATTATTGCATTAAAAATTTCTGTAAATATTGTCTAATATTATTTTCGGTTTGGGTATTTAATTCCTGCAGGGCTTGTTCGGTCAATTGATACCAAATTTTCTCTCGCTGATTTAATGTGGCATTTTCTGGGACTGTTTGGCTGCGTGTTGCTTCGGCTGTAATTTGACCTTTTTGAAGGCCATTATTATTTTCAACATCAATTTGGATTTTCAGAATAATATCGTAACGATCAGATTGCTCGGTTGTTAATAATCCTTTAATACCACCCTGCATCTTCAATGGGACTTGTTTAATGCTGGCTTCCAAAATGGTATATCGTAAAAATCCCATATTACCCCCTGCCTTTAATCTGTCTTTAGCCCATTGAATCATAGATTGTTTGGGAATATTACGAAAAAGATGATCGACATAGGGATAATTTTGCAAGGGTTTATAACCATCGGCAATTTCTATTTCAGCTACATTAAATGTAAAAGGGGGAAGGTGTTTAAAACTAATTTCAGAAAAATTTTGTCTTTCAGGTGGGGTATGACATGCCGATAAGGTTAAACAACATAAAATTATAGCATAATATTTTATTTTCATCTTATTAATTCCTAATTCCAAACAGATTATGATAAAGGGTTTAAGGTTTTTGCATCAAAATAATAGCGTGTGTTACAAAACTCACAATTTACAAAAATAGATTGATCTATTTTAAATTCTTCTAATTGTTGGGTCGAGAAATTTTTTAATATTGTTTGAATACGTGCTTCTGAACAACGGCATCCAGCCTTTAGATAAGAAGGTGGATAAAGATGAAATTTTTCTGGATAAAATAATTGGCCCAAAAACTTATTCAAATTTAAATCTTCATGGAAGATTTCTTTTTCCGTGATGGTATCAAGAACAGATTTAGCATAATTCCAATAATCATCAAGATCATTATGATCTGTGTTGTCAAACCCGGGCATAGTCTGGATAAGCAAAAGCCTACCCATCCAATCATCTTTTTTGTTTTGAATTTTAAGGCAAGCATAGGTTTGAATTTGTTCAGATTGGGTAAAATAATCCAAAATACAATCCAATAATTTTTTACCTGAAAGCTCAATAATACCCTGATATCTTTCGCTATATTCCCCTTGATCAACCGTAAAGGTAAGATATCCTTGCCCTAAATGATCAAAAGGTGAAAGAGCAGGGTTAATTTTATCTTTATCAAATTTTGCATAAGCTCTCACCATACCCTCACTGGTGACATCAGCCATGGCAAAATTTATGGGACCTTGTCCTTTAACTTCCAAACTAAAAATACCTTGATATTTAAGGGTCGCTGCTAAACCTGCACATAGAATAAGGACCTCTGACAATAAGTGGGATACAGGTAAAGGATAGTCATGCTTTGTTAAAATAGTGTTTAATAAAGGTCCAAATTTAATGAATCGCCCACGTATATTTTTCTTATCTATATGAAAAGTTTGAGAAAAATCATCTAAAGATAAAATTTTATTTTCTTCAATTTCAACCATTTTAATCTATATCAAAATCCTTGGGATATTGATTTAAACACCATGCTAAAATTGCCTTTTGGGTATGTAATCTATTTTCAGCTTCATCCCAAATAACAGATTGGGGCCCATCAATAACATCTGTGGTAACTTCTTCTTCTCGGTGGGCAGGTAAGCAATGCATAAAGATCGCATCCTTTTTTGCCAAAGCCATAATATCAGCATTAATTTGATAGGGCTTTAATAAATTATAACGTTCTTTTTGTTTTTGGGTTTCCTCATCTCCCATTGAAAGCCAGGTATCTGTTACCACACAATCTGCATTTTCTATGGCTGATTTTAAATCAGTGGTTAAAGTAATTTTTCTGTCGTTTTTTTCTGCCCATGTCATAACGTCTTTGGGTGGCATCAATTTTGGTGGGCACGCTATTTTTAAATGAAATTCAAATTGAACAGCGGCCATAATCCATGATGTTGCCATGTTATTACCGTCCCCACCCCAAGCAACAACTTTATTTTTTATGGGCCCCCGGTGTTCTTCAAAAGTCATAATATCTGCCATTAATTGACAAGGATGGGTGCGATCGGTTAATCCGTTAATGACGGGAAGAGTTGAATACCGGGCAAGTTCTAATAATTTTCTTTCTTCCGTGGTTCGAAGCATAATAAGATCTGCATAACGTGAAAGTACACGTGCTGTATCGGCAACGGTTTCTCCACGTCCTAATTGGGAACTTTCTCGCTCTAAAACAATGGCACGCCCCCCCAATTCTTGGATAGCAATTTCAAAAGATACTCTTGTTCGGGTTGATGGTTTTTCAAAAATCATCACCAAATTTTTATGATTTAGTAAATTATAACATGATGCTTCATGTCGATGTTTTTTAAAATACTTGGCAAGTTCGATCATTTTACGCAGCTCTTCGCGTTTGATCTGATCAAGATCAATAAAATGTTGGCCAAAAGAAAGATTAGGGATAAACATCGACACGGTATATTAATGCCATTGCTGGCATGTTGCATCGATAATAGCTATAGCTTCATCAATTTCGGTATCATTAATAATCAAGGGTGGTAAAAGTCTGACAACATTATCCCCAGCTGTTACAGTTAAAAGATGGTTATCCCTTAATGTATTCACAAAATCTGTATTGGAAACATGAAGTTTTAATCCCAGCATTAATCCTTTACCTTTTATATCCATAATAATATGAGGATATTTGTTTTTTAAGCGATCAAGTTTTATAAATAAAATTTTACTTTTTTCTTGTATATTTTCTAAAAAACCATTGGCAGTAATTAAATCCATAACGGCATTCCCAACAGCCATAGCTAGGGGATTGCCCCCAAAGGTGGTGCCATGATTTCCTGGTTGAAAAGCGGTTGCAATTTTTTGGGTGGCAAGACATGCGCCCAAGGGAAACCCACTACCGATACCTTTGGCGATGGCAACTAAATCTGGTTTAATATTGGCCCATTCAAAAGCAAAAAAACGACCAGTTCTCCCTACACCACATTGAATTTCATCAAAAAATAAAAGAAGATTATGTTGGTTAGCTATTTCACGTAACGTTTTTAAATAAGATTCGCTTGCAGCTGCCATCCCACCTTCACCCTGGATTGGTTCAATTAAAATGGCGGCTGTTTCAGGGGTAATTGCTTGTGCTAAAGCATCACTATCACCAAACGGTACATGATCAAATCCATCAACATAAGGGGCATATCCTTGTTTATATTTATCTTGCCCACCGGCGGATATTGCAGCTAGGGTTCTGCCATGGAACGAATTGATACAACTGATAATGCGATAACGGTGGGGTGCGCCTTGATCATCAAAATACTTTCTAATTAATTTAAATCCACATTCGATAGCTTCAACCCCAGAATTGGTAAAAAAAACAGAATCGGCAAAAGAAAAGTTTATTAATTTATCAGCTAATTTTTGTTGAAGGGGGATTTCAAAAAGATTTGAACAATGCCACAATTTTTGTGCTTGATCTGTTAATGCTTGCACCAAATAAGGATGGCTATGACCAAATGCTGTTACAGCAATACCGCTACAAAAATCCAAATATGCCCCATTTTTATTATATAAATAGGCACCTTTTCCATAGTCAAAGGAAAGTTTAGCCCGATTATAAACAGGCATTAAAGATGGAAATGAAGATTGTTCAGATTGTCTAGATTCAAGGACCATAATATTAATTTTTTAACCGATAACCTTTTACAAATAGTCGATGCACACAAATAATAAGAATTAAATTCCCCAATGCTATCATGATAATTCCAATATGAAGAGAACTATCTGCATGACCAATAAAACCAAATCGAAACCCATCAATCATATAAAAGAAAGGGTCAAAATGGGCAAGTTTTTGCCAAAATTCTGGAAGTTTAGAGGTTGAATAAAATGTGCCAGAAAGAAAGGACAAAGGGGTAATCACAAAATTAGTAATGGCAGATAAATGGTCAAATTTATAAGAAAGAATACCACTAATGATACCCAATAAAGATAACATAAGACATGCCATAATACTGTAAAAGACAACATAAAAAATATGGGCAAAGGATAAAGGACTGACAAAGGCGATACTGCATCCCACAAAAAATCCAACCATAATGCCCCGGGTAAGCCCACCCAGCGCTAAAGCTAAAGTAAGTTCAATAGGACGCAAAGGGGGCATTAATAAATCCACTATATTCCCTTGGATTTTTGCTAACAAAATAGATGAAGATGTATTAACAAAAGCATTTTGCATCATCGCCATCATGATTAATCCTGGAGCCAAAAATTCAATATATGTAACTTGGTCAATTTGTTCATTATGACCAAGGGCGAGAATAAAAATTGCAAGAAAAAGCAATGTTGAAATAACTGGTGCTAATAAAGTTTGGGTCCAAACATTGATAAATCGTCTTACTTCTTTAAGGTAAAGCGTTTTAAAACCAATCCAATTAACAGTACCAAAAGAAGAAAGTGAAAATTTTGTAGGTGGGGATGAAAATGTCGACATGATTATTAATAAGATTCTAAATAAGGATTATTCTTCAAGCAAACAAAATTATACCTATTATTTATTTTGGATGAAATGATTTGCTAGTAGTGTTTTTTGTTAATTTTGTTACTATACATTTTAAGGCATGCTTTGGTAAAGATACAAATTTTAAGGAAACTATAAACAAATGCCCATGATTATTGATTGGACTTCTTTACAATTATGGTTTTTTAAATATACAGAATGGCTTTATGCCAAGTTTTTTTTATGGGATAACATTGCTCAAATTACTGTAATTATTGCATCTTTTTTCTTAGCTATTTTAGGCAACAGCTATTTTCGTAGATTTATTGTAGCCCAAAGTCAAAATCAAAATTTAGTCGGCAGTATCCGTAAACTTTTTGAAACTATTAATTTATTTTCTTGGGCTATTTTATGGGTGTTGGAACTTGGTATTGCGACCTTAATTTATAAATTAATTAATTGGCCATCCCAGATTATTGATGTGATGGCGTTGTTAATCATATATTGGATTTTAATCCGAGCCATTTTTAGCTTGGTAAAAAACCCTTTGATTTCAAAGCTTTTGGCGATGATTGTTTTCATTATCGTTGCTTTGAATGTCATTGGTTGGCTTGATCCTACAATGCAGATTTTAGAAAAACTTACCTTTAATTTGGGTAATCTTAAAATCTCCATACTTTCTTTTGTTAAAGGTATTATATCTTTAGGTTGCTTACTTTGGTTTGCAACAGTGATTTCAGAAATACTTCAAAAACGTATTCAAAAATTAACAACTCTCGCACCTACAGTTCAAGTCTTAATTGGTAAATTAGTTAAAGTTGTTTTAGTTATCTTTGCCTTTGTTTTTACATTAAGTTATGTGGGATTAGATCTAACAACATTGGCCGTGTTTTCAGGTGCGGTTGGTGTGGGTATAGGTTTGGGGTTACAAAAACTTGTTTCAAATCTTGTTAGTGGATTTATTTTATTGCTCGATAAATCAATTAAACCTGGCGATATTATTGAGGTTGGGGATAGTTTTGGTTTAATTAGCTCTTTAGGGGCGCGTTATGTTGCTATTCGGACAAGACGTGGTAAAGAAATTCTAATTCCCAACGAAGATTTGGTTACAAGACCTGTGATCAATTGGTCTTATACAGATAAGCTTTTAAGGGTAGAAGTACCTTTTCCTGTTGCAGGTAAATCAGATCTTCATCAGGTCATTGAACAAGCAATCGCCTGTGCAGCAAGTTGTTCTAGAGCTTTGCGTCAACCCAAACCTCAATGTTATGTTATAGGGTTTGGTGAAAAATATGTTAACCTTAATTTGCAATTTTGGATTAATGATCCCCATAATGGTGTAACCAACGTTCGGGGTGAGGTTATGCTTGCCTTATGGGATAAATTTCGTGAACATAGAATATCTTTTCCTTTTGATACAGGAGAATTGCCAGGAGATACAGCCATAAAATCTTCCACTTAAACCCCAAATCTTTAGAATACAAAAGAACATAAATAGTATATTTTAATTATTTGATTTTACTATAAACCATTTTGTTCTATTTTTGGAAAAAATTACTCTTGAAGAGTCTTCAAGATATCGTTGATAATAACATTAAAGATGACCCAAAAAAAAATACATATAAGGAATGAAACAAAGAATAATAAAGCCATGTCACAAATTGAACATTTGGCTTTAGAAAAATCTTTGACCATGACCAAACCTCGTAAAATTATCGCTCATGTTCTTTCTGAATCTGAAGATCATCCGGATGTTGGAACATTATTTCACCGGGTTAGCCAAATTGATAAAAGAATAAGTATGGCAACTATTTATCGTACTTTAAAATTATTTGAAGAATATAATATTTTGGAAAAGCATGATTTTCGAGATGGACGATCTCGATATGAAAAAAGGTCTGCGCAACACCATGATCATTTAATTGATCTTTCGACAGGTGGAGTTATGGAATTTTATGATGAAGATTTAGAAAAATTAAAAGAAAAAATAGCAAGAAAAATGGGATATGAATTGGTTGACCACCGATTAGAACTTTATGCTTTACCAGTTAACTATAATAAAAAATAATAACTTTATAATATATAATAGAGCTATAAATGATACCAGCCCATCGACATCAACATCCCCAACCTGTTGCAATAAGATTAGGAGATATAGAGCTCCGCCTTGCAAAAGATGCACGCGAAATTGAAGCTGCTCAAGCTTTACGTTATAAAATATTTTATCAAGAAATGGCAGCCCAACCTACAGAAGATATGAAAAAAACGGGACGTGATTTTGATCAATTTGATAATTTTTGTGATCATTTGGTTGTTATTGATCATAAAAAAAGACAAAATGAAGCTAGTGGAATTATCGCTACGTATCGTTTAATGCGGCGGGAAGATGCTGCAAAATGTGGACGCTTTTATTCAATTGATGAATATAATTTAGGTCCTATCCTTACCATGTCTGGTGATATTATGGAATTGGGGCGTTCCTGTGTGGATATAAATTACCGTTCAAAATCCATTATGCAACTTTTGTGGCGCGGAATTGCTGATTATGTACGTTTTTATGATATTAAATTGATGTTTGGATGTGCAAGTTTTCCAGGAACAGATTATAAAGAATGGGCTTTATCTCTTTCTTACCTTTATCATTATCATTTAGCTCCTTCTGATCTTTGTCCTAAAGCTTTGATAGAACGATATGTTTCTATGAATATAATAGAAAAAGATCAGATCAATGTACGCGAAGCTCTTTTTAAACTGCCCCCTTTAATTAAAGGATATTTGCGTTTGGGAGGGTTCGTTGGGGATGGGGCAGTTATTGATTGGCAATTTAATACAATTGATGTGTGTATTATTGTGAAAACAGATTTGGTCACACAACGCTATATTAAACATTATAATAATAGCCGCGAAGATTAATAATGAATAATAGTAGCGTGGTTAAAATCCAAAAAAAAAATTTAAAGAAAAAAAAGTATTTTTTATCTGACCTTTCTTTAAGTTCTCCTCTGCGTTCATTTTGTAGACTTTTAAGTTATGGTGTTATAACTTTTTTATGTATTCCTATTCAAATGTTTTTTTTGCTGATTGGAAGCAATAAATTAGAAACCTTTCCTGTAGCGTACCATCGATTATGTTGCCATATTTTGGGCATTAAAATTGAAAAAGTAGGAATACCTTCACAAGAAAGACCAACCTTATTTGTTTCTAACCATACATCTTATTTAGATATTATGATTTTATCGACTTTTGTCCCTGTTTCTTTTGTATCAAAAGCCGAAGTTAAAGGTTGGTTTCTTTTTGGGCTTCTTGCCAAATTACAACGTACTGTTTTTATTAACCGTAAAAGAGAAGATACAAAAGGCCATCGTAACGATATTTTAAAGCGCCTAGATGCAGGAGATAATATTGTATTATTTCCTGAAGGAACGAGTAATGACGGCAATAAAGTATTACCTTTCCGCAGCGCACTTTTTAGTGTTGCAGAGCAACGTGTTGGTGGAAGAGGGGATTACCAAAGTCGTGAAATTACTATTCAACCAATTTCTATTGCTTATACCAAACTTAATGGATTCCCTTTAGGGTATGCGTTACGTCCTATGGTAGCTTGGTATGGCGGTATGGATATTGAAGGCCATTTGTGGAATTTAGTTGGATTAGGTAAAATTACAGCTGTGGTTAGGTTTCATAAATCTATTACATTGCATGAATTTGGTTCCAGAAAATTAACGTCAGAATATTGCCATGAAATTATTGCCACCAGTCTTTCAGATGATTTAAGTGGACATTCTGATTTTTTGAAAAAAACACCTGATCTATCATATGACAAGGATTAATTATGAGAATTAACAACAGGAATTTAATTTATGACTTTACCTGATAAAAAAGTGTTTATCAAAACCTATGGATGTCAAATGAATGTCTATGATTCTAATAAAATGATTGATATTTTGGCCCCACTTGGTTATACGCCAACAGAAAGACCAGAAGTCGCTGATATGGTTGTAATTAATACCTGTCATATACGTGAAAAAGCATCAGAAAAAACTTTTTCTGAACTTGGACGTTTATCTCTTTTTAAAAAAAGAAAACAAGCCATAGGCCAAGATATGGTGATTGCGGTAACAGGATGTGTGGCACAAGCTGAAGGTGAAGAAATTCAAAGACGTGCACCTTTTGTGGATATTGTTGTTGGCCCACAAACATATCATCGATTAGGGGCTATGGTTAAAGATGTATTATCAACCAAGAAGAAAAATTTGGATATAGAGTTTCCTGTTGAATCAAAATTTGATTTTTTACCTGAAAAATCGTTAATTCAAGGGGTTTCTGCTTTTTTATCTGTTCAAGAAGGATGCGATAAATTTTGTAGTTTTTGTGTGGTTCCTTATACTAGAGGAGTGGAATATTCAAGATCTGTTTCAGATATTTTGGCAGAGGCGCAACGTTTAGTTGATCATGGAGCGCGTGAAATTGTTTTATTAGGCCAAAATGTTAATGCGTATCATGGCGAAGCTTTAAGTTCAAATAAAATTAATGAAAATTTAAATAATATAGGGACACAAACGGAATGTAATTTGGCAGGTCTTTTAAAATATCTTGATAAAATAGAAAACATAAAAAGATTGAGATATACAACATCCCATCCTTTGGATATGACACAAGATCTTATAAATGTACATCAATCTATTGAAAAATTGATGCCTTTTTTACATTTGCCAGTTCAATCTGGGTCTAATGCCGTTTTACAAAGAATGAATAGACAATATAGTGTTGATGATTATTATAAAATTATTAATGAATTGAGAAAGGTTAGATCAGATTTAGCTTTATCGTCGGATTTTATTGTAGGATTTCCAGGGGAAACAGATAGGGACTTTAAACAGACTATAGAATTAATTCAAAATATAGAATTTGCCCAGGCTTACTCTTTTAAATATAGTATTAGGCCTGGAACACCAGGATCATTAATGGATGATCAAGTAGAAGAACATGTCAAAACAGAAAGACTTGAAGAATTACAAGCTCTTCTTAAACAACAACAAAAAAATTATAATCAGAAATTTGTTCATCAAAAGTTACCTGTCCTTTTTGAAAAACAAGGTAAATACAAAAACCAATATGTAGGAAAAACACCTTATATGCAATCAGTACATGTAGAAAGCAAAGAAAATCTTATTGGTCATCTTAAAGAAATATGGATTGCTGAAAGTCATAGTAATAGTTTTAAAGGGCAGTTAATGGGTGATATGTAATGCGGTTGAAAGGTAAGTTTTTAATGATTTATTTTATATGTTTATGATTTATGGCTAGATCTTCTCGTCCTTTATATATTACTTTTGATGATAATCGCCACTTACCTTTGCTTTTTGGGCAACATGATGAAAATTTGCTTTTTATAGAGAAAAAGCTGGATATATCTTTAACGGTTCGGGGTAATCGTTTAGCAATTAGTGGTTCTCCGGAACAAGCGCATGTTGCTTATAATGTTCTTATGATTTTATATCAACGTATAAAATTAGGATTTGAAATTAACGATAGTGAAATTGATGCGGCAATCAATTTATCAGGGAAAAATAAAGATCAATCTTCTAGAGGTGATTCAACGAATGACTCTAATAAAAATAAGAGTCATTTGAAAGAAGAAGAAAATTTTTTAAATGATAATACTATTGTTAAAACACAAAAAAAATCTATTATTCCAAGAACGCATAATCAAAAAAATTATTTAAAAACCTTATATGAAAAAGATTTAGTTTTTGCTATAGGGCCAGCAGGTACAGGTAAAACATATTTAGCTGTAGCTATTGCTGTAATGATGTTAAGCAAAGGTAATGTTGATCGTATTATTCTCTCAAGGCCTGCTGTAGAAGCAGGAGAAAGATTAGGGTTTTTACCAGGCGATCTGCGCGAAAAAGTTGACCCTTATTTGCGTCCTTTATATGATGCGCTTTATGATATGTTACCAGCCGAACAAGTTATCCGAAGAATTAATGCAGGTGATATAGAAATTGCACCGCTTGCTTTTATGCGGGGGCGAACACTTACCAATTCTTTTATTATTTTGGATGAAGCTCAAAACACCACGCCTGTGCAAATGAAGATGTTCTTAACAAGATTAGGGGAGCGATCCAGAATGGTTGTAACAGGAGATCTTACCCAAATTGATTTACCTAAAGATATTCCTTCTGGTCTTCGCCATGCCATGAGTATTTTGGAGCATATTCCTGATATTGGCATTGTACGTTTTGATGAACAAGATGTTGTCCGTCATCCGCTTGTCAGCAAAATGGTATTGGCGTATAAAGAAAAAGATCAAAAATTATAATCTATATATGCCAAATTTTTCAATTCAGATTATCCAGTTTGAAAAAAAATGGGCTAAATCTATCCCAAATCTTATAACTACAACTAGACATATTGCAGCAATGACATTAGAAAAAATTTATGGACATAAAAAAACAGGGATGATTGGGATTGTCTTTGTCAATGATAAAAAAATACATCAACTTAATTATCAATTTCGTGGTATTAATAAACCTACGAATGTGCTAGCATTTGAAGCTATGCAAGATGGTATGGATCTTGTAATGGAAAAAAAAGAATTGGGTGAGGTTATCTTAGCGTATGAAACAACGATGAGAGAAGCGCGTGCACAAAACAAATCTTTTGAGCATCATTTTTCTCATTTACTTGTTCATGGTATTTTGCATATATGTGGGTACGATCATATGAACGATAAAGATGCAAAAATTATGGAAAAATTGGAAATAAAAATATTAAAGCAAATGAATATTCCTAATCCTTATTGATATTATTTTATTTTTGTAATTCAAATGACAACACCTTTATCATCCGATTCCATTAAAACAAATCATTCTCCTGATGATCATAAACCTCCACGTTTATGGAAGTTTGTAAAAAATATTTTTACCAATTTTCACAATGGACCAAAAGAATCAGAAACTATTCGTCACGCAATTGAAGAATTAATTGAAGAAAATCATGTAGACCCAGATGCATCGGCATTCGGGGGTGATGAAAATAGTATGCTTCGAAACATATTGAAGCTTAGAAAGTTGACAGCCTATGATATTATGATCCCTAGAGCGGATATTGTTGGAATACCTGTAGATATAGAATTTGAGGATCTCGTTAAATTTTTTAGCCAAGAAGGTCACTCTCGTATCCCAATTTATAAAGAAAATTTAGATGATATTATTGGTGTTGTGCATATCAGGGATATTCTCCCCTATTTTTCAAGCGATACCAAAATTAATTTGGAAACCATTAAACGTGATGTATTATTTATTGCACCATCAATGCCTGTCTTAGATCTATTGTTGGAAATGCGTCTTAGTCGTATTCATATGGCTTTAGTTGTTGATGAATTTGGTGGGATTGATGGGTTGATAACTATTGAAGATGTGGTTGAAGAAATTGTAGGTGAAATAGAGGATGAGCATGATATACCCCAAGGTCCAAAATTTATTGAAAAACATGATGGAACTATTATAGCGGATGCGCGTGTATTGGTAGAAGATTTTGAAAATTATGCTGGATCAATATTAACCGAAGAAGAACGTCAGCAAGATATTGATACATTAGGGGGGCTAGTTTTTTCTTTGATTGGTAGAATTCCAACCAGAGGAGAGCTTATCACCCATTCTTCAGGTATAGCGTTCGAAATTATTGAAGCAGATCCCAGACGGATCAAAAGATTACGTATAAGTAATGTATCAAGAAAAAGTGAAGAAAAGGTAACTATAGGGGAAAAGAGTAGCTAAGTATGTGGGTAGAATTGGCAATCCATAAATTTTTTCTTTTAATTCAAAAGCAAAATTATTTTTTGCAAAGATTAATGGCGTGTATTGCAGGTGGTATAGCTTCTTTTTCTTTTGCACCTTTTCATTATATTGTTTTATTTATTTTTTCTTGGCCATGTTTAATTTGGCTTTTAGATGGGCAAAAAACAAGGTGGAATTTTTTTTCTATAGGATGGTGGTTTGCTTTTGGTCATGCTCTTGTTGGTAATTATTGGGTTGCTAATTCCTTTATGGTTCAAGGAATTGATATGGGATGGTTGGCACCTATTGCTGTTTTTTGCTTGGCTGGCTGGTTGGCATTGATTTTTGCTCTGTTATTAGCATTTTTTTATAATTTTTGGTCCTTGGGTTTAACTAGGATTTTTTTATTAGCAGAAATCTGGGCTGCTCATGAGTGGGTACGAGGTCATTTGATTACAGGATATCCTTGGAATTTGACAGCTTATATTTGGGGTAATTCTTTACCTATAATGCAGCTTTCATCATGGATAGGAAGCTTTGGATTAAGTTTTATAACTGTTTTATTAATTGGATTAATTGCTTATATACCAGATCGATTAAGAGCTGGATCTCATATCAAAATATTTTCATCTCGATGGTATTCCCCGTGGGTTATTTTAGGTATGGGTCTAATTGTTTTTGTATCATTTTGGATTTATGGTATAGAGAGACTTAAATATACCTATAATGATGTTTTTCCTAATGTTCAATTAAGATTGGTTCAACCCAATACTGCACAAGAACAAAAATTTAAAGCTGACGTTAATGTTCTTAGTAAAGATTATATGGAGCTTAGTTTACAAAATCAAAATTCAAATAATCCTCCAACACATATTATATGGCCAGAAGCAGCAATAGATTCTTTTTTAGACAGATTGCCAGATTTACGGCGAAATCTGGGAACTGTAGTACCTACGGGAGGGGCTTTAATTTTAGGCGCTTTACGTGCTGAGCCTCTTGTAGGCCCAATTCATAAGATGTGGAATAGTATTTATGCTTTAGGCAGTGCAGGTAATATTATTGCTTTTTATGATAAAACTTATCTTGTTCCTTATGGTGAATATGCTCCCATGCGTTCATGGATACCTTTTATTAACAATTTAATGCCAGGTAGTCTTGATTTTTCTTCCGGTCTTGGTCCACAGACTCTTTATTTATCAGGGTTACCCCCTGTAGGTATGCTTGTTTGTTATGAAGTTATTTTTCCTGGCGAAATTATTGATAAAAATAAAAGACCTTCTTGGTTACTTAATGTTACAAATGATGCATGGTTTGGTCAAAGTGTTGGACCCTACCAGCATTTAACAAGTGCAAGATATAGATCTATAGAAGAAGGTTTATCTTTGGTTAGAGTTGCAAATACTGGGGTTTCTGCGGTTATTGATCCTTATGGACGTATTATTCATAGTATGGGTTTATTAAAAAGAGGTGTTTTAGATGTCCCTTTATTAAAACCTTTACCTGAATTAACTTTGTATGCACGATTTGGTAATTGGATTTTTGCTTTTATACTTGTTATTAATTTGTGGATTATATTATTTTTAAAGTCACGTGAAACTAAATGAAAATTTAATAGTAATTTTTTAAATTTAAATGTGTAATCTTTTAAGGAGGTTTTGTGATTAAGGGCGATTATCTTTTTACAAGCGAATCTGTTTCGGAAGGGCATCCAGATAAGGTATGTGACCGTATTTCTGATAGTATTGTTGATATATATTTAAAAAATGATCCGGAAGCACGTGTAGCTGTCGAAACTTTAGCAACAACAAATAGGGTGGTTCTTGCAGGTGAAGTGCGTGGTCCTAATTCTCTGAACTCTGATATTATGGAACAAGCAGTACGTGATGCTGTAAAATTTATTGGTTATGAGCAGGAAGGGTTTCATTGGAAAAATTTAAAAATTGATACTTATATTCATGCTCAATCCCCAGATATTGCTCGTGGTGTGGATGGGACACATGATAAAGATGAAGGTGCTGGTGACCAAGGTATTATGTTTGGGTATGCGTGTAATGAAACAAAGCATTGTATGCCCGCTGCTATTTATTATGCGCATGCTATTTTGCGTTCCTTATCTGATGCACGCCATCAAGGGTTGATCAAAGGATTTGGCCCTGATGCAAAAAGCCAAATAACATTGGTTTATAGAAATGGTAAACCCGTTAAAGCTTCTTCTATTGTAGTTTCTACGCAACATGATTTAAACATCCATCAAGATGATATTCGTGATATTGTTCGCGGGCATGTTCTCAAGGTGCTTCCTGAAGGATGGATGTGTCCTGAAGATGAATTTTATGTAAATCCAACAGGTCGTTTTGTTATTGGTGGCCCAGATGGCGATGCGGGTTTAACAGGACGTAAGATTATTGTCGATACGTATGGTGGTGCTGCTCCACATGGTGGTGGTGCTTTTTCTGGGAAAGACCCCACTAAGGTTGATCGTTCAGCTGCATATGCAGCACGTTATCTTGCTAAAAATATTGTTGCAGCTGGTTTGGCTGAACGCTGTACGATACAACTTGCTTATGCCATAGGTATTGCGAAACCTCTTGCTCTTTATGTTAATACACATGCAACAGGGTTAGTTGATGAAACCAAACTTTCTTCATCATTGCAAGATATAATGGATTTAACCCCCCGTGGCATTAGACTACATTTAAAATTAAATCGTCCTATTTATGCAAGAACATCGTCCTATGGACATTTTGGACGTGAACCAGAAGTAGATGGTGGTTTTTCTTGGGAAAAATTAGATTTAGTTGATAGTTTAAAAGCTTTAATTAAGTGATGATATCTTCCTATTTTGAAGGAATGCCATTTCATGTGCCGCTTAAAACTTATGGGCGACGCAAAGCTCGTCAATTAAGTATTAATAAACAACAATTACTTGAAAAACATCTGGTAAATTTAACTTTGGATATATCACAATTTAAAGGAAAAATAGATCCTTCAAGGTTATTTTCTTTTTTACCAGAAAAAGTTTTTTTAGAAATTGGTTTTGGAAGTGGAGAGCATTTGATTCATCAAGCTCTTCAAAATCCTAAGATTGGTCTTTTAGGGGCAGAAGTATTTATTAATGGAATTGCTTCACTTGTTAAAAAAATAGTTTCATATAATTTAAATAATATATATATTTATCCTGATGATGTAAGAAAAATCTTTTCTTATTTTATGCCTCATATGATTGATCGTATCTATGTTTTTTTTCCAGATCCATGGCCGAAAACACGTCATCATTCCAGACGTTTTTTAACAATAGAAAATCTTAATCATTTATCTTATCTTATGAAAAATAACGCAGAATTACATTTAGCAAGTGATAATATCTCTTATATAAATTGGGTATATCAGCAAATAAATAAACATAATAATTTTTCTATGCTAAATGAAACAGTTATTACAGGATTGAATTCCGATTCTTTGTTTAAAACTAGGTATGCAACAAAAGCTTTGGAAAAAGGGGAAATTATTAAATATTTAATTGTTCGCCATCAAATTGATTAATTAAAATCTTGATTTTTGAATATATCTAAAATATAATAATACATAATTAAATGGCGTGTATGTGAAGGTAGGCAAGAGCCTGCCTTTTTTATTAGATGAATGAAATATCAAATAAATGCAGTTAGAAAAAATTAATGATTTGATTAAACCATCGATCGAAGCTTTGGGTTACAGCTTGGTACGAACAAAATTTCAAGGAAATCATCGCCCTACTTTACAGATTATGATAGAGAGGCAAGATGATCAACCTATATCCGTGGAAGATTGCACATCTATAAGTTATGCACTTTCTGCTTTATTGGATGTTCATAATCCAATTAATGAACAATATACTTTGGAGATAAGCTCACCTGGTATTAATCGTCCCTTAGTTTATTTAAATGATTTTAAAAAGTTTGCAGGGTTACCTATTCAAATTGAAACAAAATTACCAGTTGATGGAAAAAAGCGATTCCAAGGAAGATTAATAGGAATAAAAGATGAGATAATTCTCTTAGAAATAGATCAGGAGGTAAAAGAGTTATCTTTTAGTAATATTAACAAAAGTCATCTTGTCCTTTTATCTGATCATCCATCTTTACTACCAAAACTAAAAAACAGAAAAAATAGGCGAAAGAAATTATGAAATCACTTAAAAAAAATCAAACTGTTGAGAATAAAACAACAATAACTGTCCCTCGTTATGAACTTTTACAAGTTGCTGATGCAGTGAGTAGAGAAAAAAATATAGATCGTAATGAAGTATTAAATGCTATGGAGCAAGCGATTCAAAAAGCTGGACGTTCAAAATATGGTATAGACCATGATATACGTGCCCATATTGATCGCAAGACAGGTGAAATTTTATTAAAAAGATATCGTCATGTGGTAGATCAAGTAACTAATGAAGCTACTGAAATTTCATTGGATCAAGCAAAGTATCGCCAATCTGATATTAAGATAGATGATTTTATTGTGGATGATTTACCCCCAATTGATTTTGGTCGTATTGCTGCACAAACTGCAAAACAAGTTATTGTTCAAAAGGTTCGTGAAGCAGAGCGTCAAAAACAATATGAAGAATACAAAGATCGTAAAGGTGAGATTGTAAGTGGTCTGGTTAAACGCGTTGAATTTGGAAATTTAACTATTGATATAGGTCGGGCTGAAGCCGTACTTAAAAAAGAAGAAATATTACCACGTGAAAGCTTTAGAATTGGCGATAGAATACGTGCTCTTATTTTGGATATTCGTGATGAGACAAGAGGGGCACAAATTTTTCTTTCTCGTACCCATCCAGATTTTATGGCTAAGCTTTTTAGTCAAGAGGTACCAGAAATTTATGATAATATTATTGAAATTAAATCAGTTGCTAGAGATCCTGGAAGCAGGGCAAAAATAGCTGTTATTTCACATGATCAAAGTATTGACCCTGTTGGTGCTTGTGTAGGTATGCGAGGCAGTAGAGTTCAAGCTGTTGTTAATGAGCTTCAAGGAGAAAAAGTTGATATTATTCCTTGGTCCGCGGATCCTGCTACTTTTGTGGTGAATGCATTGGCACCTGCCGAAGTTTCAAAAGTAGTTCTTGATGAAGAAGCAAAAAGGATTGAAATTATTGTACCTGATGACCAACTTAGTTTAGCTATTGGTCGACGTGGTCAAAATGTACGTTTGGCTTCAATATTAACAAGTTGGGATATAGATATTTTAACAGAAGCTGAAGAGTCCGAGCGTCGTTCGCAAGAATTTAATACAAGATCGAAAATGTTTATTGAAACATTGGATGTTGATGAAGTTATTGCACATCTTTTAGTAACAGAAGGTTTTGCGTCAGTTGAAGAAGTTGCCCTTTCTTCTCTTGATGAATTAACGGCAATTGAAGGATTTGATGAAAATCTGGCCCAAGAATTACAAAATCGTGCTAAAACTTATATTGAACAACAAGAACAAAAAAGAGAAAATCTTTATCATACATTGGGGGTAAGCGATGATTTAAAGAATTGTTCTGAATTAACCTCTGATATGATTATTACATTGGCGGAAAATGGAATTAAAACTTTGGATAATTTAGCAGATTTATCAGCTGATGAACTAATAAACTCTGAAGATGGTATTCTTCGAAATTATGATTTAAAACCAGAACAAGCAAATAATATTATTATGGTGGCTCGAGCTCCATGGTATACAGATGATAAAAAGGATGAGTAAAAAATATTTAAGATAATATGCACAATGTGATTTAAAAATATTATATAATTAAAATTTTATATATAATATTTTAGCTTTTTCTAACTGTATAATAAACCTAATTAAATTTAGAAAGTTCCTATGACTGAAAATCAGGAAAAGAAAAGTAAAAAAACCTTAGGATTGCCTCAGACGGGGAAATTAGAACTTAAGAAAAATGTAGAAACGGCCCAGGTACGACAAAGTTTTTCTCATGGACGAAGTAAGGCTGTTGCTGTTGAAGTTAAACGTAAGAGAGTGAGAACAGATGCCAAAAGTCAGGCAGAATCATCTACGGCTTCTCCGCAAAAAAACCAACCTGTGCAAGATGTTTCTCTTAATATTGATGAATTATCAAGTACCCTTACAGCGGGTGAACGTGCCAAAAGATTAAAAGTGCTTGAAAAAGCTAAACGAGAAGAAGATCACAAAAAAGAAGTTATTTTAACAGATGAAACTAAAGAAACTATTCCTAACAAATCTTTCTCTCAAAATATAATATTTGGAGAGAAAGAAGTAGAACCTGTTGGGTTAGAAGAAAAAAATAAGCCAATAGATTCTGAAGCTTTATTTGATAAAAATAAAACTCCAAATAAAAACATAGTAGAAAATCTTGTTAAAAAAACTAAAGGAAAAATTATTGAAGACGACGAAGATGATGAGGACAGTGAAAGGGATAAATCTAAATTAGCTTTAAAACGTACTGGTGCAGGCGCTAAACTTGGATTAAAACTAGATTCTACTAAACGTATGGAACCACGTCGTCGATCTTCGAAATTGACGATTGTTCAAGCTTTAGGTGATACATCGGAAGAGCGTACCCGTAGTTTAGCATCAGTTAGACGTGCTCGAGAAAAAGAAAAGATGAAATTGCAGTCTAAAGATCATGTTGAAACTGCAAAAGTAATTAGAGAAGTCATTATTCCTGAAACAATTACTGTGCAAGATTTGGCAAACCGCATGGCAGAACGTGGTGTAGAAGTTATTAAATCTCTCATGAAAATGGGTATTATGGCTACTATTAACCAAGTTATTGATGCAGATACTGCAGAACTTATTGCTGTTGAATTTGGGCATAAAGTAAAACGTATTTCTGGTTCTGATATTGAAGCAGATTTAGTTTTTGTTGAAGAAGATCAAAGTAAGCTACAGCCACGTCCCCCTGTTGTAACTGTTATGGGGCACGTTGATCACGGTAAAACTTCTTTGCTTGATGCATTACGTCAAACAGATGTTGTTGCAAGTGAAGCAGGTGGTATTACCCAACATATTGGAGCTTATCAAATTACTATACCTTCAGGGCAAAAAATTACATTTATTGATACGCCTGGTCATGAAGCTTTTTCTGAAATGCGCGCAAGAGGTGCTAATGTTACAGATATTGTAATTTTAGTGGTGGCAGCTGATGATGGTATTAAAGAGCAAACGGTTGAAGCTATCCATCATGCAAAAGCAGCAAAAGTTCCTATTATTGTTGCGATTAATAAAATAGATAAACCAGGTGCTGATCCTATGCGTGTTCGTCAAGAACTTCTCCAACATGAATTGGTTGTTGAAGAATTAGGGGGAGATATCTTAACTGTTGAAGTATCTGCCAAAAAACGTTTGGGTTTAGAGAAATTAGAGGAAGCGATTTTATTACAAGCAGAAATTTTAGAATTGCGGGCTAATCCAGATAGAGTTGCTTCAGGTATTGTTGTTGAAGCTAAACTGGAACGAGGACGTGGTGCTGTGGCAACTTTATTAGTGCAGCAAGGAACGATAAAAGTTGGCCAAGCTATTGTTGCGGGTCAAGAATGGGGCAGGGTTAGAACTTTAATAGGGAATCGTGGTAAATCAGTAGATGAAGCAGGTCCATCTGCACCTGTTGAAATATCAGGTCTCCAAGGTGCACCTATGGCTGGTAATAATTTTATTGTAGTAGAAAATGAAACAAAAGCTCGTGAAATTGCAGAATACAGACAACGTAAAGAAAGAGAAAAACAAATGGCCTTAAGTGCACGAGGTAGTTTGGATCAAATCTTTTCACAAATTGCGGTTGGGCGTGCTAAAGAACTTGTTCTTGTTATTAAGACAGATGTTCAAGGATCTTTAGAAGCTATCGTGGGAAGTCTTAATAAGCTTTCAACCGAAGAGGTAACCACCAAAGTTTTATATTCAGCAGTTGGTGGTATTAATGAATCAGATGTAACGTTAGCTCGTGCATCTCAAGCTATGATTATTGGGTTTAATGTTCGTGCTAATCCTCAAGCTCGAGATTTGGCGCGTCGTGAGAATATAGATATTCGTTATTATTCTATAATTTATGATGTAGTAAATGATATTAAAAATATGTTAAGCGGACTGTTATCACCTATTGCGAAGGAAAGATTTCTTGGATATGCCGAAATACGCAATGTATTTTCTATTTCCAAAGTCGGTAAAATTGCTGGATGTTTTGTGACAGAAGGTGTTGTTAAACGCGGAGCTAAGGTACGTTTATTAAGAGATCATGTGGTAATCCATGAAGGATCATTGAAAACTTTAAAGCGTTTTAAAGATGAGGTTCGCGAAGTAAAAGAAGGGTACGAATGTGGTATGGCTTTTGAAAATTATCAAGATATTGCTGTTGGGGATGTTATTGAATGTTTTGATATAGAAGAAATAGCTCGCGTTCTAAATTAAGATGGAAAAATTACAAAAAAAATCTGGATTGTCCCAACGGCAATTAAAAGTTGGAGAATTATTAAGGCATGCTCTTAGTCATATTGTTATGCATTCTAAACCTAAAGATCCAGATTTACTTGAGGTTAATGTAACGATTATGGAAGTAAGAGTAACGCCCGATTTAAAATTGGCAACAGTTTATGTTATGCCTTTTGTCTATAAAAACTCCCCTGAACTTTTAATTGATGCCTTAAATAGGGCTGCTCCTTATTATCGTCGTCAAATTTCAGCTGAGGTTAAATTACGTTTTATTCCTGTGTTGCGGTTTGTGTTAGATCAATCTTTAGAATATGCCAAACATATTGATATGCTACTTAAAAAATCTTTAACAAAACAATCTACACATAAGGATCCGGATGAAAATGATCCTAAAATTTTTTAAAGGTTATTTTATTGGGTGATCAATCTTTGCATGGATGGGTTATAATTGATAAACCCCAAGGGTTTAGTTCTTTTCAAGTTGTTTCCGTACTTAAAAAAATACTAAATATTAAAAAGGTTGGTCATGCCGGAACTTTGGATCCTATGGCAACTGGGGTGTTACCAATTGCCTTAGGCGAGGCAACAAAAGTTATGTCTTATGTTATGGATACCAAAAAAACCTATATATTTACTGTGGATTTTGGTGTTCAGACCAATACGGATGATCAAGAAGGACAAATTATTAAAACAAGCACCTATTATCCGACTGAACAAGAAATTAAAGCTATTGTACCTAAATTTATAGGGAACATAGATCAAGTTCCTCCTATTTTTTCTGCTCTTAAAATAAATGGGCAACGAAGTTATAAATTAGCGAGAGCGGGTCACAATATTGCTTTAAAATCTAGAAATGTTTTTATACATGAATTAAATTTTTTAAGAAAACCCAGTATAAATCAAGCAGTTTTTGAAGTTAAGTGTAATAAAGGTCTTTATGTAAGAAGTTTAGGACGTGATTTAGCCTATAACCTTAATACAGTTGGGCATATATCTTCGTTACAAAGAACAAGAGTTGGCCCATTTTCTTTAGTTCAAGCTTATTCATTAGACTATTTAAGACAAATTTATGATGATAAATTACTTGATCAATCTGTAAAATTATCTTATATCTTCGATGCAGAACATCCGCTGGACGACATCCCGGCCGTTCATTGCACAGATGCTGAGGCTGTTAAATTACGCTATGGTCAATCAATAACTTTGGCAGAACAATTTATTTGCTCACCTGGGTTACAAAACAACCATATGATTGCATTTCATAATCGTAAATTATTGGCTTTGGGATATGAAAATAAGGGGTTGTTCAAACCTCAACGAATTTTAAATTTATAGTTATTAAGAAAGGATAAAATGATGTCGATTACAGCTGAACGTAAACAAGTCGTAATCAAGGAATTTGGTAAAAAAACTGGAGATACTGGCTCTACGGAAGTACAAATAGCTATTTTAACTGAGCGGATTAACAATCTCACAGAACATCTTAAAGGGCATAAAAAAGATTTTCATTCACGCCGGGGACTTTTGGTTATGGTTGGTCAGCGCCGACGTTTGCTCGACTATTTACGTCGGAAAAATTTATCGAGTTATCAAGAAATTCTCCAAAAATTAGAATTAAGACGTTGATGTAAAATATTTTGTTCCTGGAATTTGTGTAAAAGCAACCGAAGGACAAGCGAATTGAGTAAATTATAGAAATAAGTAGGAAGGTTGTTTTATACATGTTTAAAACATATCGTAGAGAAATAGATTGGGGTGGTCGTAAACTTGTTCTGGAAACGGGTAAAATTGCCCGACAGGCGGATGGTGCTGTTTTAGTTACTTATGGGGAAACTCAAGTTCTATGTACAGTTTCTGCAGCAAGAAATGTTAATCCTGAACAAGATTTTTTTCCTTTAACGGTACACTATCAAGAAAAAACTTTTGCTGTTGGGAAAATTCCAGGTGGATTCTTTAAAAGAGAAGGCCGTCCTTCAGAGCGTGAGGTTTTAGTTTCACGTTTAATTGATCGTCCTATTCGCCCTCTTTTTATGCCAGCTTTTCGTAATGAAACCCAAGTTATTTGTACTGTATTAAGTCATGATTTGAAAAATGAATCTGATATCCCCTCAATTATTGGTGCTTCAGCAGCATTAACTTTATCAGGTATTCCTTTTTTGGGTCCTATTGGTGCAGCTAAAATAGGATATAAAGATGGGCAATATATTTTAAATCCAACCATAGATCAGGAAGAATCTATGACTTTGGATTTAGTTGTGGCTGGTACACAAGAAGGTGTCCTTATGGTTGAATCCGAGGCCCATGAATTGTCTGAAGAAATTATGCTCGGTGCTGTTTTATTTGGTCACAAAAAATTTCAGGAAGTTATTAATCTAATTATAGATTTGGCTGAAGAATGTGCTAAAGAACCATGGACTTTACCTGAAGAACCGGCATCGATACAAATCGTGGCAGAAAAATTTAAGAAAAATTTTGAATCCGAATTATCGCAGGCTTATACAATTATTGCAAAATCGGAACGTTATGCAGCAATTGATGGGATACGCAAAAAAGCTTTAGAACTTGTATCTGAAAATCCAGAAGAACTTTTGGTTGCGGCTTCAGTTTTTAAGGAACTTGAAAGTACTATTGTTCGACATAATATTTTAGCAACCAATAAACGTATTGATGGGCGTGATACTAAAACAGTTCGTGCTATAGAATCCGAAGTTGGCATTTTACCAAGGGCTCATGGATCAGCTCTTTTTACACGGGGTGAAACACAAGCTCTTGTGGTTGCAACGTTGGGAACTGGCGAAGATGAGCAAATTATTGATGCTCTTGAAGGTGAATATCGCGAATCGTTTATGTTGCATTATAATTTTCCTCCCTATTCTGTTAATGAAGTTGGAAGATTAGGTTCTCCTGGTCGAAGGGAAATAGGCCATGGTAAATTGGCATGGCGTGCTATTCATCCTTTATTGCCTACTAAAGATAATTTTCCTTATACAATTCGTGTTGTTTCAGAAATAACAGAATCAAATGGTTCTTCATCAATGGCTACAGTTTGTGGGGCATCTCTTGCATTAATGGATGCGGGTGTACCTTTACCCCGCCCTATTGCAGGAATTGCAATGGGATTAATTAAAGAAGGAGATAAATTTTCTGTACTTTCTGACATATTAGGTGATGAAGATCATTTAGGTGATATGGATTTTAAGGTTGCAGGGACAAGTCAGGGTATTACTTCTTTGCAAATGGATATTAAAATTACGTCTATAACACCTGAAATTATGAAAATAGCTTTGGAACAAGCTCATCAGGGACGACTTAATATTTTGAATGAAATGTCAAAAGCATTAAAAAACTCAAGAGAAAAAGTAAGCCAAAATGCCCCACGCATTCATATTATGACGATTCCTAAAGATAAAATTAGAGAGGTTATTGGTACCGGAGGTAAAGTTATTAGAGAGATTTGTGAATCGACAGGTGTCAAAATAGATATTGATGATAGTGGGACAGTTAAAGTTGCAGCATCAACAGGACAGGCTTTAGATACAGCATTAGAATGGATTAAAGGTATTGTCGCAGAACCAGAAGTTGGAAACATTTATACAGGTAAAGTTGTGAAGATTATGGATTTTGGTGCTTTTGTTAATTTTATGGGAAGCCGTGATGGGTTAGTTCATATTAGTGAACTAGCTTCTCAAAGAGTTCGCCAAACAGCCGATGTTGTATCTGTCGGGGACGTTGTGAAAGTAAAAGTTTTGGGTGTTGATGACCGGGGTAAAATTAAACTTAGTATGAAAGCTGTCGATCAAAATACCGGCCAAGATCTTGCAAAATTAGAAGCATAGTAGAATTTGGATTTTCAATTACCAAAAATTATTGGCCATAGAGGTGCAGCTTTAACTGCACCTGAAAATACGATTGCAGGATTGCAAGAAGCTATTGATCAAAAAGCTACCTGGGTTGAATTTGATGTAAAATTAACCCAAGATAATATACCTATCCTTATGCATGATGATACACTTGAGCGTACTACCAATGGTCAAGGATTTGTTTCAAACACTACTCTTGTCGATGTTCTCAAACTTGATGCAGGTTCTTGGTTTAATATAAAATGGTCCAGAGAAAAAATACCAACTTTTGAAGAAACACTACAATTTTTAATTACTAAAAATATTTTTCCTAATATTGAAATTAAACCTAATCAAGATGAAGATTATCAAACAACTTTAGAAATTATTAAGATTTTAAATATTATGTGGCCTAGAAATAGACCCCTTTTATTATCAAGTTTTTCGTTTCAAAGTTTAGAAGTAGCTAAAGAAACATCCCCCTATTTTCCACGGGGTTATTTAATAGATCGTTATCAAAATGATTGGATGCAAAAAGCTATGGATTTAAGTTGTTACAGTATTCATTGTAATTACAAATATTTAACTAAAAACTGGGCAGATTCTATTAAAAAATTGGGGTACAAACTTGTGGTTTATACCATTAATGTACCAGATGATGCAGAACGTGCGTACCAATTAGGTGTTGATACAATAATTACAGATTGCCCAGGTATTTTTTTAAAAAATTAAAATTCTAAAGGTATTATTTTTTTAAACTTCTTGTTATACTGATAATTTATTTAAGAGAAAAAAGTGAAAACATTAAAACCACTTATTATTGCAGGACAAGAAGTTCTTCCTTTGATTGAAGGAGGAAAAGGTATTTCTGTTTCTAATGGTGAAAGTTCAGGTGCCTGGGCAGATTCTAATGCGATTGGTACTTTTTCTGGCGTAAATGCTGATTCTTATGATGAACAAGGTCAGTTAATACCCCAAATTTATTACGGCAAAACAAGACGTGAAAGACATGATGAACTTGTTACCTTTGCTATACGTGGTGGGGTTCAACAAGCAAAGATTGCTTATGAAACGTCCAATGGGCATGGTCGAATTCACATGAATATTTTATGGGAAATGGCCGCTTCTGAGCACATTTTACATGGGGTTTTAGAAGAAGCTAAAGGGTTGATTCATGGAGTAACATGTGGAGCAGGAATGCCTTATAAAATTGCTGAAATTTGCTCAAAATATGGTGTTTATTATTATCCAATTGTTTCTTCGGCTCGTGCTTTTAGAGCTTTATGGAAGAGGGCTTATCATCGATTTCAAGAATGGTTGGGAGGTGTAGTTTATGAAGATCCATGGCTTGCAGGGGGGCATAATGGATTATCAAATAGCGAAGATCCAAAATCACCCCAACAGCCTTATCCGCGTGTGGTTGAATTAAGACGCGTTATGAAAGAAGAATGTAATCTTCATACAACACCAATTATTATGGCGGGAGGGGTATGGTATTTACGTGAATGGATTGATTGGATTGATAATCCTGATTTGGGTCCTATTGCATTTCAATTTGGAACGAGACCTTTATTAACAGTTGAAAGTCCTATCTCTGATGCTTGGAAAAAAAGACTTTTACATTTAAAAAAAGGTGATGTGCGATTAAATAAGTTTAGTCCAACAGGTTTTTATTCTTCAGCGGTCCATAATTCTTTTCTTCAAGAATTACAGGATCGTGCTAATCGCCAAGTACCTTATAGCAGCACAGAAATTGGGGAACATCAATGGCCTTTTGCTGTAGGGGTAAGAGGACGCTTAGTTTATCTAACAGCTGCAGATAAATTAAGAGCCGATAATTGGGTAGGCCTGGGTTATACAGAAGCTTTACGTACTCCAGATTCGACTCTTATTTTTGTAACACCAGAAAAAGCAAATGAAATATTAAAAGATCAAATTAATTGTATGGGATGTTTAAGCGCGTGTCTCTTTTCAAATTGGTCACAAAATGATTTAGGAACAACAGGAAAAAAGGCAGATCCAAGATCATTCTGTATTCAAAAAACTTTACAAACTATTAGTCATTCTGCGGATATTGATCATCAATTAATGTTTGCAGGTCACAATGCTTATCATTTTTCTGATGATCCATTTTATGCTGGTGGGTTCATTCCAACAGTTAAACAATTGGTTGCACGCCTACAAACAGGAGATTAATTAGGTAAAAATTTAATTATTAAAATCTTCACCGCTGTAGGTACCCCAAAAATTTTCTTGTTTAATCCATCCTTCATAATTTTGTACATTTATTTTACACCATAATTGGTGACATGATAATAATCGTGCAATAACACCTTGTTCAAGTTTGGCAATAGCTGTTGCATCATTATTGGGTTTATTTCTTATAATTTCTTCTTTATTTGTAATGATAACAGTACGTTTATTTTGAAGCATATTCTTTAAAATCCACCCTGTGATACCTTCGCGATCACGTATTTTCCGCCAATTTTCAAATTCTGCAATAATTTCTATAGGAAAATCTTGACGAACATAAACCCATTCAACAGGATAATTAACGCCAGGGCCTGTACGTAAATTGATTTTATCAGAACCAAGAGAAGCAAAACGCGGTAAAGGTAAAGAATCAGTTTGTGCTTGAAGTTTAAAAGAAAAACTTACAAGAGCTATAACTAGAATTACGTAAATAAAATAACGGTAAGTATTCATCAACCTTAATACAAATTGAAAAAATAAAATAATTTCTTATCTATAAGATAAATTTAAGTTTAAAATGTCAAGTAAAGGAGTAAATTTTGAATTATTTTAAAACTACATTTTTAATGGCTCTTTTAACCAGTTTGTTTGTAGGTCTAGGTTTTTTAATTGGTGGACAAGCTGGGATGATTTTAGCTTTTTTAATGGCTTTGGTTATGAATTTTTTAGCTTATTGGCATTCAGATCAGATGGTGCTGAAAATATATAAGGCACAACCTATTGATCAGCATGAATTATCTTGGCTTTATACCATGGTCCAGCAATTGGCAGTTCAAGCAAATTTACCAATACCACAATTATATCTTATACATAATCCGCAACCTAATGCATTTGCAACTGGGCGTAATCCAGTTCATGCTGCTATAGCAGTTACAACAGGCTTGATCCAGGAACTATCCAGAGAAGAAGTTACGGGAGTAATAGCGCATGAAATGGCCCATATAAAAAATCGTGATACATTAACGATGACAATTACAGCAACATTAGCAGGTGCTATTAGTATGCTTGCTAATATGGCGTTCTTTTTTGGTGGTAGAGACAGAAATTCGAATGTTTTTGTGACTTTGCTTGTTGCATTACTAGCTCCTTTAGCAGCTATGTTAGTACAAATGGCTATTAGCAGATCGCGCGAATATGAAGCAGATAGGGTGGGGTCACTTATTTCAGGAGATCCTTTGAAATTAGCATCAGCTTTAAAGAAAATAGATAATTTTTCAAAAAAGACACAAAATGTGATTGTTGATACACATCCAGCTACGGCTCATATGTTCATTATTAACCCTTTAAAGGCACAAAGCTTAAAAACACTTTTTTCCACTCATCCCCATACAGAAGATAGAATTAAAAAATTGATGGATATGGCTAATAGTAATACTACTTTAGCGGCATCTTATTCTAAGGGCCCGTGGGATTAATATAGAAAACATAATAGATGGGTTTCGTGAAGCAAAAGATATATAAGATTCTATTTTTAATAGGATTTGGATTTATAAGCTTATCTTGTATAGCAATAATAGGATACCGTATTATTCCCCCACCAATTACACCTATCATGATCATAAAATGGATGGACGGGAACCGTATCCAAAAACATTGGGTAGATGAAAGACAAATATCACCTTATGTTTTTCAAGCAGTTATTGCCTCGGAAGATAATAATTTTTGTCACCATATAGGATTTGATATTTCTGCCTTAAAACAGGCTTGGGCTCATAACAAAAAAAGTGATACAGTACATGGGGCAAGTACAATTACAATGCAAACAGCAAAAAATCTTTTTCTTTGGCCAGATCGGACTTATATTAGAAAAATTATAGAAGCTTATTTTACGGTAGGGTTAGAATTTTTTTTATCAAAACAAAGAATTATTTTGCTTTATCTTAATATTATTGAATGGGGAAATGGGATTTATGGTATAGAAATGGCAGCGCAAAACTATTTTCATAAATCTGCCCAATATCTTAATTTACACGAAGCATCATGGCTTGCAGCTATTTTGCCTAATCCAATTTATTATGCAAATTTGCCATTTGATTATTTATCAGACAAAATTTACATGATAGAAAAAAGGATAAGTTCATTATTTTCAAATAATCAATTATCATGTTATAAGTAATTAGATAAATTTTTAATTTAATATTTCTTTTGGATGAGTGGCAGAGTGGTTGAATGCACCGCACTCGAAATGCGGCATACTTTTAAAGGTATCGGGAGTTCGAATCTCCCCTCATCCGCCACTAAAGGCATAGTAAAATAATTTGCAACTTATATTATTTTATAGAATTATTTTGATTAATTGGTGAACAAATTATTTCTAAACCCAAGGTACTTGATCAAGCTGTACATACTTTTCAATTATAGATATAGTTGTGATAAAATGTTAGAAATAAAACAGCAATTTATTTAATTTGTATTTTTAGGATAAATATTATCCAATACAATTTCAAAATGATGGTTAACAAGATCATTACATTCGCAAGCCATAGCTTTAAGTTCGTCCAGAGAAAGAATGCATAATTTTCCCCGTGTTGTTTTTAATAAGCCGCGTGATTTAAAATTGCCAATTACTCTTGCTATATAACTGCGTCCTACGCCTAACATACCTGCTAGTTGTTCCTGATTTAATGGAATAATATGATCTCCAGTTCGTTCCAATGCCATACCTAACCATTTAGCAGTACGTTGCTCAATAGTATGGGTTGCATTACAAGCAACAGACTGAAAAATCTGGGAAAGAAGACAATCGGAATAACGTGCAAATAAATGCCTAAGAGTTACCGAGGACATTTTAGCCTCTTCAAGCTTAACCGATTTAATACGTATTAATTTACCTGGGAATTGTACAACGGAGCGACAGTAAGCGGGTAAAGTTCCTTGGCTTACAATGCCACCTACAGCACCTTCTTTACCAATTAATGCAGTTTCTACACCTCGACCATCATCTAAAAGAACCAAATAAGAAACAAGTGTTTGATTGCAAGGAAAATATGTATATTTTACTTCATCGCCCGGTTCATAAAGGATTGTGCCTGCTTTAACTTCTATTTCTTTACAAGCATTAATAATGAGTTTTTTTTCATTTTCCTGTAATAATCTGAGTAAATTGTTGCTTCTTAAATCAAATTTTATAATACTTTCCTTCATGGCACGATCCTGTGTATACTAGTGTACATACATAAAAATATTATTATGTATATTGGTGTACAAATTAAATACTAAAAATATATTCTCCATATAAATTTTTTATAAAATTATCTTAAATTTAGGCTTTTATCCTAATCTGATGTTTATTCCCCGGGACCAATTATCTGAAGATCAACTGAAAGAAGCACTTAATTATTGTGCAGAAGAACCTATCTATATACCAGGATCAATTCAACCTCATGGTATGTTGGTAGCTTTAAATGATAATAATATTATTGAACAAATTAGCGCTAATGCGAAAGATTTTTTTGGGTTAGATGCAAAAGAATGTTTAGGTAAAAATATTGAATCTTTTCTTGATAAAAAAATATTAAATTATTTGAGAAAGGTTTCTAATAACAATGTATTTCAGCCTATTAAATCAATCACTACAATTTTAAACGGGAAATCTTATGATGCTGTTGCACATAAAAGCGATAATTTTTTAGTTATTGAATTTGAACCTCTATTAGATAGTGTACCACAAAAGGAATTTTATTATGATCAATTGCGTAATTATGCAATTGGCATGCATAAAGCAAAAACTTTAGATGAAATTTTTGATCATGTAATTAATTGGGTTTATCACATAACAGGGTTTGATAGGGTCAAACTTTATCGTTTTGACCATGATTGGCATGGTGAAGTTGTAGCAGAAGCACGTAAAGATTATATGCCAAGTTATAAAGGACTTCATTTTCCTGCTTCAGATATCCCTGAACAAGACCGAAAGCTTTATATGCAAAATTATTTGCGGTTTATCGCAAATATACAATATAAACCCATCCCCATTATTTCAGTACCTCATATTGAAAAGAAAATCTTAGATTTAAGCTTTACCATGCTACGAAGTGTATCTCCCATACATATTCAATATTTAGAAAATATAGGAATACAAGCTTCAATGTCTATTTCAATTATTCAAAATGGAAAATTATGGGGGCTTATCGCATGTCATCATAATGAGCCCTTACATGTACCATACCAAGTACGTAATGTTTGTGAAATTATGGGCCATATTTTTTCTGCTCAATTGTCAACAATGGAGGAATTTGCTAAACGTAGGGCCCAAGATAAACGTGATCAGTTGGTTCGACAACTTTCATCAACGCTGGATCAAAATAGTCGTTTGGATTTATTCATGCAGGAATCGCATGTACTTTCTATGGATGCTTTAGAAGCAGATGGGTTAGTTGTTAAAACACACACACATATTTTAAAATATGGTGAAATTCCATCAGATGATATACTGCAAAAGCTGATAGAATGGTTTAAAATTGAAGAGGGGACTATTTTTTATACAAATGATGCTTCTTTAACTTTTAAAGATATAGATATTTTAAATCAGATAGTAGGTGGTATTTTAGCAATTCCTATTAGCAGTAGAAGCCATGATTATATTATTTGGTTTCGCAATGCTATTATCCAAGAAGTATCTTGGGCAGGAAATCGAGAAAAATCTATAGAACAAACGAGTGTGGGGCATAGACTTACTCCTCGAAGTTCATTCAAGTTATGGAAGCAACAAGTAAAACATCGATCAAAAGCTTGGTTAGAAGATGATATACATACAGCCCAAAGTATAGTCAAAATTTTACTTGAAAGCGAAAAATTAACAGCACAGCAAGCCAATCTTGCAAAAACAGAATTTCTAGCAAATATGAGTCATGAAATTCGGACTCCAATTAATGCAATTATTGGACTATCACGTATTCTTTCATCGAGTAAGCCTCTTACCACAGATCAAGAAGAGATGATTAAAGCATTACAAATTAGTGCCAACAGTTTAAATGAACTTATTAATGATATACTTGATCATTCTAAAATTGAAAGTGGAACTTTAGAATTAGAAAAAATACCTTTCAATATAAAAAAATTACTTCAAGAAGTTGCCATTATTGTTTCTGTTAAAGCGTTAGAAAAAAAAATTTCATTCACATTAAATGATACAGGAATACTTCATCAAACTTATCTTGGTGATCCTGTACGTATTCGCCAAATTATTTTAAATTTATGCACAAATGCCATAAAATTTACCGAAAAAGGTGGAGTGGAAGTTACTGTAAATACTTTAATCTCTGCCGAACCACTATGTAAAAAAATACACTGTAGTGTACGAGATACAGGAATTGGTATAGCATCTGAGAAAATCGATATAATTTTTGATAAATTTATTCAAGCCGATAATTCAGTTTCACGTAAATATGGTGGTACAGGGCTGGGTCTTTCTATTACAAAAATGTTAGTTGAAGCCATGGATGGTGAAATAAATGTGGTAAGTGAACCAGGTAAAGGATCAGAATTCACAGTATCTTTTGATTTAGAGATAGCTTCTGAATACATAGAAAATTTTAGTGATGATAGAGAAACACATAATGCTCTTATAAAGCAAAAACCTCATATTCTTTTGGTTGAAGATTATGAAGCTAATATCATAGTTATGTGTCATTATCTAGATTTCTTTGAATGTAGCTATGATGTGGCGCGTAGTGGTAAAGAAGCAATCGAAAAATTTAAAACACAATCTTATACAGCAATTTTAATGGATGTTCAAATACCCAAGCCTGATGGATTTGAAACAACAAAATTAATTAGACAACATGAAACAGTAAACAGATTATCAAAAACACCTATTATTGGTATGACGGCTCATGCATTGTATGGGGATAGAGATCGTTGCCTTAAAGCAGGAATGGATGATTATATTGCAAAACCAATTAATGAAAATGAATTAAAAAGTAAATTAGAATTACTCTAATATTCATAAATATAAAAATTATATAAACATTTAATTAAATTTGTTTTACATCACAAATCACGTTTTTTATAGATAGACCTATTTTTGAAAAAAATTTCTTCTATTCTATCAAAAT
>JAIBAD010000018.1 GCA_019695395.1 Alphaproteobacteria bacterium | reverse complement strand
TCGTAAAGTAAGATTCGGATGGGCAACCCCCCAAAGGATTCTAGAGTTTTATAATATACAATTGAACATCTAATACTAAGAGAGTGATATTAAAAATTATACTCTCTTTTTTAAATTATAATATTTTTTTTATTTTTTTTATTAAAAATAAAAATAAATATAATTTTTTATAATTTATAAAAAATTATAATTATAAATCAATATACAATTATATAATTTTATATATTATAAATAAAAATTTAAATAATTGAATTTTATGCTGAATATTAACTAAATATTAACCAATTAGCTTTTATAGGTAAAATATTCATATAATATAATATTTTATTTTGGAGATTAATCAGATGTTTAAAAAAAATTTAATTTATTTATTTATTTTAGGTGCGTGTTTGTTAACTAATCCAACTTGGGCACAAAATAGTACTTGGTACAGTGAAATGGATACAAAACGTCGTGAATTACAACATGTTAAATTTAATGACGGTAGTCAGTTAGATCTGATATATCGCAAAAGTACAACAAGCGATCAATTGGTCCCGGGTAGATTAGAAGGATCCTTTAAACCAGGAAGTACAGTTCATGCCGCTTTAACAGATGCCTTTAAAAATGGTTTTCTAAAACCAGGTGCTGGTGGACAAGTTACAGGAACTAAAGTAGTAAAAGGTGGTACATTTGGTAAAAGTACGGATAATGTAACCCTTGAATATTATGCTAATGGTGATATAGTCGAAATATATCCTGATGGCAAAAAGTTTGTCCGTTATGCAAATTTAGGTGGAAATTTAGTTATAAACCCTGATGGCAGTATAAACTTATCATTTTCTGCTGATTCTGGTAGACAACCTGCTTATAAGGCCATTGTTGATCTTGTTAATAAAAATAGCGTAGGTGTCAGAAAAGCCCCTGCTTTTGTTTCAAATGGTAGTAAAACAATTCACGTGGCTGCCCCTCCTCCTCTTCCAACAGGCGGTGCAAAACCCCGTGCTTTCTTATCAACTTTACCAACTTACGCTACTCAAAATAAAGTTGCTAAAGATGCAGGTAGTGAAAGAGCTTCTACTGCTCAAGAAAAAGCAGGTCCAAGAGCTCCTTAATAATTATATCTAAAAATAGGGGCAATTACGTACGTAATTGCCCCTATTTTTTTACAAATACATTTGGAACAGAAAATGAATTTATGTTAGTAAGTCCTAATTCATTAACTTTTTATTTACCTTTTTATTGTAAAGTCTTTATTATTGGAAAAAGTTTATTAATTTAAATAAAATTAACTTGGAATAGATATAATAATTAAAAAAATGATAAAAAAACGTTTACCGCTAATTTTTATTTGTTTGAATGTTATTTTAGGATCAATTTTCCTTAATAATTCCGTGTGGGCACAGGAAAATACGGCTTCTTCGCTTACATCTACAGTTAAAAAAACAAATAAAAAAGAAATTAGATCTTATGAAGATGGTAGCGTTATAGAAATAGAAAAATACTCTATAGATCTCAAAAATAAAAAAGACCCAAAAATTTATGCTATTTCAGGAATTATTCCTTCCAATAGTATTATTGCCAAAACAATAAAAAACCAAATGGAACAAGGTCAATTAATTCCTGGAAATAAAGAAAAACCAAAAGAAGAAAAAAAATTAAGCTATGGTATCTTTAGTAATTATTTACGTAAAGGTGATATCACTGTAACCTTTTATGGATCCCCAACTAATGACAAAATTGAAATTTACCCAGATAAAACTACCGCTGTTTTTTATGGCCAATTGGGTGGGTATATTGTTACCAGAAATAATGGAAATATGAGCTTTTATTTTAGCAATGGCGATGGCGCTGAACAACTTTATGAGGTTGTTAATAAGCTTACTAAAACAAAAAGTCTTTTTGCTAAAATTTCTGAAGATACTATGGACAATGATATAAAAGAAACCCGGGATAATAATAGCCAAACTGATAGAAGTAAAAAATCAGATAAATCTGGTGGTTTCTGGGGTCCTTAAAAATATTTGCGTATCAACACCCTATCTTTCTAAAAACTTGTTCTTAATCCTCGAATAAGAGTATCATAATTTTTTTCTTCATCTGGATCTAATAATCCATGACGAATAAAAAAATCTATAAGAACTAAGGCTGTATTAAATTTAAAATCAAATGTCTCTTCTAACTTATTTTTTATAAAATCGACAGGCCATAGATAAAATTCTTCTACTTCCCCGTCATTATTTTTAGGAACAAAATCCTTTGGTAATTCTAAATCATAGGTAAATAAAAAATCATGACGTAACCCATAATTATATTCTGTAAGATAAGAAATTAACCCCACAGGCTTTGCAAGCAATGCCAGATGCGCAGATAATGCTGCCTCTTCTCTTGCTTCTTTTATCAAATTGTCTTTTAAAGACATTCCTATAGGTTGGCCACCAGCAACCATATTATCAAGCTTCCCTGGTGCCACTTGTTTATCTAGAGACCGTTTGGCAATCCACATCATTAAACCATTTGTATGTTTTACATATCCATTCAAGTGAATTCCATAAGCACGAATCCCAAAAAAAGATGCTGCCGCTCTTTCTATCTGCATCAGAGGTGGGTGATCCAAACCAAGAGTAACAGGATAATTTTCACCTCTCCATCCTTTTATAAGACCTTTTTTTTCTAATGAATTACATATTTCAGCAAATATAGCGCTACGATTCTCAAAATTATCCAATTTCTCATTCAACGCTACAAAATTAGGATAAATATTAAAAGTGTCAGAGAAAATATCCAGATGCATTAAATTTTTACGATAAATCCACCCTACATGAAACTGTTCAATATAAAAAGGTAAGAATTTTGACAAATCTTTTACATTGCACCTCGTAATATGATCAACCAATCCCATTATTTTTTAACCTAAACTACCTAAAAATTTAATGACTACCATCCACTAAAACCTGGAAAATATTGTCTACATTTTATAAAAAACTTTATGTCAATATTATGAATATGTAGAAATTTTTTTAAAACTTCCTCTTCACTTAAAAGAAAATCGAATAGGGCTGCAATCGTCAAAGGATGATCAATCCGGTCTTGTAAATCTGATGGAATAAAACCAGTCGAATTTATAAAAGAATTTAAAAGGTTACTATCTTCAGCAATAAATTGTAATGCCTTTATTCCGTATATTTCTGCTTCTTCTTTTGAAGGATTTTGAGTATACAATGGTCTTTTCATTTCTAAGTGATTCTACTAAATAGCCTTATTTTAACCTGATAAAACTTAAATCGTAAAGAAAATCTAGGCTGTTTTATTCAAGATATCTTTTCTAATTGACATAATTAAAGGACCAGGTCACCGTATATCTATATACCTATCATGTCTTCAAAACATGGGGAGTTTACTATTATATACCTATTCGTTCTAGGAGGTTTTTTATGAAGTTTAATTTACTAACTGCTTCAATCATGGCAAGCTTGGTTTTAATACCTGCTTTAAGTGCTGAAGCAAAAGAAGCAACTTTGGTTTTTTGTTCGGAAGGTGGACCCGAAAGTTTTAATCCACAATTAGGTACAGCAGGTACAACTTTTGATGCATCAGCAACACCTATTTATAATAGATTGGTTGAATTTTCTCCTGGTTCTACAGAAACAAAACCAGGCTTAGCTGAATCTTGGACCATTTCACCAGATGGATTAGTTTACACATTTAAATTACGTCAAAATGTTAAATGGCAAACCACTAAAGATTTTACCCCAACACGTAATTTCAATGCAGATGACGTTGTATTCAGCTTTGAAAGAATGTGGAAAGAAGATAATGCATATCATAAAGTTTCAGGTGGAACTTATACTTATTTTGCTGAAACAAGTATGCCAGATGTTTTAAAATCAATTGAAAAGGTTGATGATAATACAGTGCGTATTACATTAAATGCACCTAATTCACCTTTTACCAATATTTTAGCATTATATTCTTTTTCAATTTTATCTAAAGAATATGCGGATCAAATGTTAAAAGCAGGCACACCTGAAAAACTAGATACTAATCCAGTTGGAACAGGTCCTTTCGTTTTAGTTGATTATGTAAAAGATTCAACCATACGTTACAAAGCTAACAAAGATTATTGGAAAGGTGCCCCTAAATTTGATAATTTAGTTTTTTCAATCACCACAGATGCTGCAACACGTGCATCTAAAATTGAAAAAGGTGAATGTCATGTTATGGCCTATCCAAATGCGGCTGATTTACCAAAATTAAAAGCAGACAAAAATTTAAAAGTTTTACAACAAGAAGGTTTTAACGTTGCTTATTTAGGTTTTAACGTAGAGAAAAAACCTTTTAATGATAAAAAAGTAAGACAAGCTCTTAATATGGCTATTGATAAAACAAACCTTATTAAAGCTGTTTATTTAGGTGCTGCTACACCAGCCGTTAATCCAATTCCTCCAACTTTATGGTCTTACAATAAACAAGTTAAAGATTATTCTTATGACCCTGCTAAAGCTAAAAAACTTCTTGAAGAAGCAGGATATAAAGATGGTTTTGAAACAACTTTATGGTATATGCCTGTTGTTCGTCCTTATAATCCAAATGGACAAAAAATGGCTGAAGCTATGCAAGCTGACCTTGCCAAAGTTGGGGTTAAAGTAAAACTCGTCACCTATGAATGGAAAGAGTATTTAAAACGTCAACGTGAAGGCGAACATGATATGCTCCAACTAGGATGGACAGGCGATTATCCAGATCCTGATAACTTCTTAAATACTTTGTTATCATGTGATGCAGCAAAAACCAGTACATCCAGATGGTGTGATAAAAACTTTGATGACCTTGTTGTTAAAGCTCGACAAGTTAGTGATGTTAAAGAACGCACAAAACTTTATGAAGAAGCTCAAAAAGTATTTAAAGAAGAAGCACCTTGGTTTACTGTTGCTCATTCAATTGTAAATGAAATTACAAGAGCAAATGTTGAAGGCTATAAAATGAGCCCTCTTGGTAGTCATGATTTCCAAGAAGTATCACTTAAATAAGATATTATAGCTTTTTAATTTAATAAGGTGACCTATAAGTTTAGCTTGACGATAGGTCACCTTTACTTTTAGTGTATAATATCTTTTAACTCATTCTTTTTGAAATTTACTTTCGATTATTTATGCTGCGTTTTATTTTAAGCCGAATTTGTCTATTAATTCCAACATTTTTTGGGGTTACACTTCTAACCTTTGGAATGGTACGTCTTTTACCAGGTGATCCTATTGAAGCTATGTTAGGGGAACGTGCTGTAGATCCACGTTGGCATGCCGAAATGTTACAACGTCTTGGCTTTGATCGCCGTTTATGGGAGCAATATGGCAAATATATATGGCAAGTTTTTCATGGTGATTTAGGCCTATCTGTTGTCACAAATGAACCCGTAATGCATGAATTTTTATCCAGATTTCCAGCGACCGTTGAGCTTGCACTTGTTGCTATGTTATTTGGAATGATTGTTGGAATTCCTGCTGGTATTATTGCAGCTATCAGAAGAGGTAGAACTGTTGATCACACAGTTATGACAGCAGCTTTAACTGGACAATCTATGCCAATTTTTTGGTGGGGATTACTTTTAATTTTATTTTTCTCTCTTCATCTTGATTTAACACCTGTATCGGGACGGCTTGATGTACAATATTTTATTGAACAAAAAACTGGATTTTTATTGCTTGACTGTCTTCTTGCAGGTGATTATGACGCATTTTTTTCCGCGTTACATCATATGATCTTACCCACAATTGCCTTGGGAACAATTCCACTAGCAATTATTGCTCGCATGACAAGATCTTCAATGATTGAAGTCTTAAACGAAGATTATATACGCACTGCAAAAGCTAAAGGGTTAAGACCATGGCGGGTTATTGTAATTCACGCTTTAAGGAATGCTCTTATTCCTGTTATTACAGTTATTGGATTGCAAACGGGGACTCTCCTTGCTGGTGCCGTTTTGACGGAAACTATTTTTTCGTGGCCTGGAATTGGCAAATGGCTTATTAATTCTTTGGATCGACGTGACTATCCTGTACTTCAAGGTGCTGTTTTACTTGTTGCCACTTTTGTCATGCTTGTTAATTTAACTGTTGATCTTCTTTATGGTCTAATTAATCCTCGTATTCGCCATGCACGTTGAACAAGTAACCTCTCCTTCATCCCTTACCATAATGGCAACACCACCAGGACCATTAAAAGAGTTTTGGCAACATTTTCGCCAAAATCATGGTGCTTTAATAGGTCTATGTGTTATTACAATTATTCTATTTTTAGCTATATTTGCAGATTATATAGCGCCTTATAATCCTATCGAGCAATATCGTGATGCTTTACTTTTACCTCCCTCATGGGTCGAAGGTGGTTCTTCTTCTTTTATTTTAGGTACGGACTCTTTAGGTCGAGATATACTTTCTAGACTTATTCATGGGGCAAGATTATCGCTTTTCATTGGCTTTATTGTTGTTACAATCTCATTGATGTTTGGGGTTATTTTAGGTCTAACCTCAGGATTTTTTCGAGGCTGGATAGATTTTGTTATTATGAGAGCTATGGATGTTATCCAAGCCTTACCTAGCCTTTTAATGGCTTTAGTTATTATTGCCATTTTGGAAAAAAGTTTAACAAACGCAATGATTGCTATTGCTATTACTGTCTTACCTAATTATGCACGATTGGTACGAGCATCAGTTCTAGCAGAATTTTCTAAAGAATATGTAATTGCATCCAGAGTTGCAGGGGCAAGTACTTTACGGTTAATGTTTTTAACTATTTTACCAAATTGTGTTGCACCTTTAATTGTTCAAGCAAGTTTAAGTTTTTCTAGTGCTATTTTAGATGCTGCCGCTCTAGGTTTTTTAGGTTATGGCGCACAGCCTCCAACACCAGAATGGGGTACAATGTTAGCAGGATCATTTGAATTTGTACAATCAGCATGGTGGGTTGTAACCTTTCCAGGTTTAGTTATTTTGTTTACTGTCCTTGCTTTTAATCTTATGGGGGATGGGCTAAGAGATGCACTTGACCCTCGATTAAAACGTTAAAAATAATGTTAAAATATTATGAATTTATTAGAAATTAAAAATTTATCTGTTGAATTCCCTATCTCTGACACAACAACCTTTAAAGCAGTTGATAATTTGACTATCACCTTAAATCAAGGTGAAACATTAGGTATTGTAGGTGAATCGGGTTCTGGAAAAAGTATGGCCATGCTCGCTCTTATGGGACTAGTTCCATGGCCAGGAAAAATTAAAGCTGATAAATTAAGTTTTAATGGCAAAAATCTTTTTTCATTATCTACCACTGAACGACGAAAAATACTTGGCAAAGATATTGCCATGATCTTTCAAGAGCCAACAAGCAGTCTTAACCCTTGTTTTACAACTGGGTTTCAAATTATGGAAACGCTTGCCATTCATGAAGGCGGGAGCAAACGGCTTCTTCGTAAAAGAGCTATTGAACTTCTTGACCAAGTAGGTATTTCAGATCCCAAAAGCCGACTAGATTCTTTTCCTCACCAGCTTTCTGGGGGGATGAATCAACGGATTATGATTGCAATGGCTATTGCCTGTAACCCACGTCTTCTTATTGCTGATGAACCAACAACAGCTTTAGATGTTACAATTCAAGCTCAAATTCTAGATCTTCTTCGAGTACTTCGTAAAGAGCGCAATATGGGTCTAATTTTAATTACCCATGATATGGGTGTTGTTGCAGAAATGTCTGAAAAGGTTATGGTGATGTATGCCGGACAACAGATGGAAATGCAAGATTCAAACAAAATTTTCTTCCGTCCCCATCATCCCTATACAGCAGCTCTTCTTAATGCTTTGCCTGAACGTTCTATTGAAGGTGAAAAATTACCAACTATTCCTGGTGTCGTACCTGGTGTTTATGACCGTCCTTCAGGATGTCTTTTTCATCCCCGTTGTCAATATGCGCAAATACGTTGCCAACAAGAAATTCCTTTGATAGAGGGTATTACAAATACCCAATATAGATGTCATTTTCCACTTAATGAACCTTTGAAATAATATTATGATGAAGTCCAACGACACACCTTTACTTGAAGCCAAAGATCTTGGACAATATTATCTTGTCAAAACAGGCTTATTTAAATCTCCTGCGATTCTAAGAGCAGTATCAAAAGTCAGCTTTACTCTTACCCAGGGTAAAACACTTGCTGTGGTGGGTGAATCTGGTTCTGGTAAATCAACTTTAGCGCGTATGATCACAATGATTGAACCACCTGCTACAGGTATGTTGCGTATTGAAGAACATAATATTATAGGTGCAAATTCTTATACCTTAAAAAAATTAAGACCTGTTGTTCAAATGGTTTTTCAAAATCCGTATGCATCTTTAAATCCGCGTAAAAAAATTGGAACTATTTTAGAAGAACCTTTAAAAATTAATACTGGACTTAATGCTCAAGAACGAGAAGAAACTGCCAGAAATCTTATGGCTAAAGTTGGCTTAAGGCCAGAACATTATAACCGTTATCCCCATATGTTTTCTGGTGGACAACGTCAAAGAGTTGCTATAGCCCGGGCTTTAATGCTGAAACCCAAAATTGTTGTAGCTGATGAACCTGTTTCTGCTCTTGATGTTTCTATTCGGGCCCAAGTTTTAAATTTAATGCTTGAATTACAAAAAGAATTTAACCTTGCTTATCTTTTTATTTCTCATGATTTAAGTGTGGTTAAACATATTGCAGATGATGTGCTTGTTATGTACCTTGGACGTCCGGTTGAATATGGGTCAAAAAGATCTATTTATCATACCCCTCTTCATCCTTATACGCGTGCTCTTTTAAGTAGCACACCTTCTGTTGATCCAGCTTTAAGAATGAAAAAAGAAATTATTAAAGGAGAGCTTCCTTCCCCCTTTAATCCACCTAGTGGGTGCGCCTTTCACAAAAGATGTCCTCATGCAACCGAAGAATGCGTTCAAAAATTTCCAGAACTACGTAAAGTTAAAGAGCAGCTTGTCGCTTGTCATTATGCTGAACGCTGGGTTTAAGCCTTTGATCTCTCTATAAAATGTTGTCTTTTTGCAACATATTCATTATCCCCCATATTAAATAAACACAGAAAACTAGAGTTTTATTAATGAGTATGGTATCTAAACATTGGGTTACATTTTGTTGCTTTTATTTAATGCATCTTTAACTAAAAGCATATAGAATTTGCTGTAAACTAACAAATAATTTATTGGCATATTTAGGCCGGAGATTTTTATACGATGACTCAGTTAAGTAAATCCTTAATAAATTTTAAACAGCTGTGGGTTGTTTTAACTTTTATTTTTATTTCGAATTTTTCTATATCTTCTTTAACTTATGCAGCTATTACACCTGATGCGTTTATTAAAGGTTTAGCAGAAGAAGCAATTGCAACTTTATCAAATAAATCAAATGGTTTTAATGAACGCGAAAAATTAATGCGTCATTTTCTTGATAATTATGCTGATATTGACAGCATGGGTAAATTTATTGTGGGCCGCCATTGGAATAATGCATCTGAGGCAGATAAAGCAGAATATCTTAAAACATTTCGCGACTACAATGCCAAAAATTTTGCTGCTCTTTTATCCAGTTATTCTGGTGAAAAACTTGAAGTATTAAAAACAACAAATGTGGCAGGTGATTATGCCACCGTACAATCCGTAATTACAGGATCAAAAGCATCTGATAAAATTCGAGTAGATTGGAGATTACGTAAAGAGGGTGAAAGCTATAAAGTTGTTGATTTTATGGTTGAAGGATTAAGTCAAGCCGCAACCTTACGTGATGATTTTGCTAGCACTTTAAATGGTGGACTTGCCAGTCTTACTGAAGCTTTGAAAAAGAAAATTGTACAAATTCAAGAAAAAAATCAAAATTAATTAACTTCATTTTGTGATTTGATTATTTAAACCTCTCATCTCTTGATGAGAGGTTTTTTAATTAATTATATCTTACGATGAATAGGTTTATATTTAATACGGTGGGGTTGATCAGCATCGCTTCCTAACCTTCTATGTTTATCAATTTCATAATCGGCGTAATTGCCTTCAAACCAGATAACTTGGCTTTCTCCTTCGAAAGCAAGAATATGGGTTGCAATACGGTCCAAGAACCACCTATCATGGCTTATAATCATAGCACAACCAGCAAAGTTTAATAATGCTTCTTCAAGTGCGCGCAAAGTATCAACATCTAAATCATTAGTTGGTTCATCTAATAAAATAAAATTTGCACCCATTTTCAACATTTTAGCCAAATGTACTCGATTTCGCTCTCCTCCAGAAAGCTGACCCACTTTTTTTTGTTGATCTGCCCCCTTAAAATTGAAACAAGCCACATAGCTTCGGCTAGGAATTTTGTTTTTACCTAATTCAATCTCGTCCATATTATCGCTTATCACTTCCCAAACTGTTTTATCTGGATCAAGCTGGTCCCGATTCTGATCGACATAAGCAAGATTTACACTAGAGCCTAGGCGAAGAGAACCTTCATCAGGAGCAACCTGATTTGTAATCAACTTAAATAATGTGGTTTTTCCTGCCCCATTAGGCCCAATAATTCCCACAATTGCACCAGGAGGTACCTTAAAGCTTAACCTTTCCATCAGGAGGCGATCTTGATAACTTTTAGATATTTTTTGTGCTTCTAAAACCAAATCACCTAATCTTGGACCGGCTGGGATAATAATTTGCTGTGTCTGTAATTGATCAAGCTGATTATTTTGATGAAGTAATTTTTCATAAGCAGATATGCGTGATTTACTTTTGGCCTGTCTTGCCTTCGGTGATTGACGTATCCATTCCAATTCTTGTTGAAGTGTTTTTTGCCTTGATGTTTCTTGACGTGCTTCCTGTTCAATACGTTTTTGCTTTTGCTCGAGCCATGCCGAGTAATTACCCTCAAAAGGATACGCTTTACCTCGGTCCAATTCTAAAATCCATCCCGCTACGTTATCTAAAAAATAACGATCATGCGTGACAGCAACAACTGTTCCTTTGTAATCATGTAAAAAACGTTCTAACCATGCAACAGATTCGGCATCTAAATGATTGGTTGGTTCATCTAAAAGTAAAAGATCGGGCTTTTCTAATAAAAGTCGGCAAAGCGCAACCCTACGTCTTTCACCCCCACTTAATTGAGTAACATCAGAATCACCAGATGGACAACGTAAAGCATCCATAGCAATATCCATTGTACGTTCTAAATCCCAACCATTGACAGCATCAATTTTTTCTTGAAGTTCCCCTTGCTTTATGACCAACTTTTCAATTTCTTCTGCAGAAATACTTTCTGCAGAAAATGCAAGATTGATTTCTTCAAATTGATCTAAAAGATTTTTTGTTTCTTGCACCGCTTCCATTATATTTTCTTGGACATTTTTATTGGGATCAAGCTTGGGTTCTTGATGCAAATAACCTATTTTTATTCCAGCTGCAGCCCATGCTTCACCCCCTATATCTTGGTCAAGGCCAGCCATTATTTTTAATAATGTAGATTTACCTGTACCATTAGCCCCTAAAACACCAATTTTTGCCCCAGGCAGAAATGAAAGCCAAACATCCTCTAGGATTTTACGTCCTCCAGGGTAAACCTTGCTAAGTTCTTTCATAACAAAAATATATTGGGCAGAATTCATCAGAATAAATCTTATTTAAATTTTTATTGATTTGCTTTTAATACTGGCCGTAATTCTTGTTCAAAACGGCTAATATATGCACTTATTTTAGGGCTGGTGCATCCCCATTGAACAACCATATCTTTCATTTTATTTTTTGCCTGATCATTTAAAGAAAGTTTTTGAACAGGACTTAATGCATTATTAATTTGTCGTTCAATGTATTTAGCCAACACATAAGTTTGTTCCTGACCAAAGGTTTGATTCTTACATAATTCATACGCAATAATTGTTTTACGATATTCTAAATATGTTGTTTCATAATCTGCAGCAAAAGCTGATACAGTAAATAACAAAAGTAAATTTATACAAAACAAACTTTTTTTAGAAAAAAATTGAATGAATAAGGATTTCATTAAAATGTCCTTTCTTTATTATTGATTACATTGAATAATTCAGTAAGGTGTAAAATTATAAAATATGGTAATATTAAACCCTAGGCAACAATCTTTTTATAAATTTTTCAGAATTGTTCCCTATATTACATTTTAGATTATTGGTATGGATTTCAATATATTAGTTTTCCTTGGGATATGTATTATTTGCCTTGTTTTAACTTTAAGGTATATATCTCGTCCAGGACAAATCATTCTTACGTGGGCTAGCCTTACAGTATTACTTATAATTTTTTTCATTAGCTTTAATCTTAGCTATAATTTTATTTTTAAAAAAATTGGGTATCTTATTTATGTTGGATTAACAACTACATTATACGTTTCTATTATTTCTATTATTTTAGCATGCATCCTAGGATTAATTTTAGCGCTAGGTAAACTAGCCCAAAACGGTATTTTGTATGCTTTTTCAACTTTTTATATCTCTTTTTTTAGAGGCACCCCTCTTTTGCTTCAAGTATATCTTATTTATCTGGGATTACCCCAAATTAATATTGTATTACCTGCAATAATTGCAGGCATTATCTCTTTAAGTTTAGGGTATGCAGCTTATATGGCAGAAATATTTAGATCTGGTATACAAAACATACCCAAAGGCCAGTGGGAAGCAGCACAAAGTTTGGGATTTAATTCTTATATAACTTTTATAAAAATAATTATGCCTCAGTCGATGCGTTTAATTATTCCACCTATTGGGAGCCAATTTATTTCTATGCTTAAGGATAGTTCGCTTGTATCTGTGTTAGGTGTCTGGGAATTGATGTTTGTAGCTAAAAGCCAAGGGAGATCAGAATTTAAAAATCTTGAGATGCTTATTACAGCTGCTTTTATTTATTGGTTTGTTTCTTTAATATTTGAACTTCTTCAAGCAAAATCAGAAAAATATTTTAGCAGAGAAAATTTTTATTTTAAAAATAAAAAATAAATATATAATTCATTATTTATTAATTAATTATTCAATTCCAAAAGCCCCTTACCTGGAACATAATTCATTTCAATACGTATTCCATCTGGATCTTCAAATAAAACTGAATAATAACCTGGTGCCCAATTTCCCTCTTCTGGGGGATGGATAATTTTTGTATTTAAGGTACAAAGGAATTCATAAAAAAGATCAACTTGTTTTTTATCGCGTGCTCTCAAACAAAAATGATGTAATCCTATGCGTGATTGAATAAAGTGGTCCTTTTGATATTCGGGGCTAGCACGTCTTATCCCTATGGCTGTTCTGCCGCCAACATAATATAAATACCCGTCTTCAAGAAAAATTTGTGTCATGCCTAAAAAAGGTAGCATCTTTTCATAAAACGGTACACAAAGTTCAAAATTACTTACCGTTAATATGATATGTGCTATACCATTAATCTCAATCATATTAATTTTTTATAAAAGCAAAATAAATTGATCCATAAATACATCAAGGTGTATTTATGGATCAATCATAAATATTAATGATTATTAATAGTTACGGTGTTTTCTTTTTGAAAAAAGAAAAGATTGACCAAATTAAAGGTGGTGTAGAAACCGCAAGGATCATTTTGGTTAAATCGATTTTCCAAAAAGGCATGAAACCGTGGGTTAAAGCACCCTGCCAACCCAAGAATTGGGACAACCAGATAAGCCCTAAGGTAAAAATAATAGCTTGTCCAACAGACATCATAATTAATGATTTAAACCAATTGCGGTCCCAACTATGGTCTGCAAACCACCCCACTATCGTAGCTGCAATCAAAAAACCTAATAAATATCCACCAGTTGGGCCAACCATATAGGCTAAGCCAATACCTTTTTCAGGTGTACCTGCAAATACAGGTAAGCCTAAAGCACCTTCAATAAGATATGTTAAAACAGCTAAAAAAGCTAAACGGCGGCCTAATAAAGCGGCACTTACTAAAACGGCATATCCTTGTAAAGTAACAGGAACAGGCACAAGCATAACTTGAACTTTTGCAGAAAGCCAAAATATCATTGACGTCAAAAAAGCAACAAGAATTGTTTTTTGAATACTCTGGGATGGCCAAAGAGTATTGAGCAGGGTAGTTGAAACAGTTTGTGTATAAATCATTAGACTACCTATATTGGTTTGAGTGTTAATTAATTTATCCAAATTATATTAATTGTGGTTATAATATAAATATTTTAATCTTCCAAGAAAATTTCATATTATATTCTATAAATCAGAGATTATTATTTTGTCATCAAAACTTTCTTTTTTTCATTTTATTACTTTATTATCGGTATCATTAGTTTGGGGCGCAAATTTTGCTGTTGCAAAAATTGGAATGATAAATTTTCCCCCTATAGCTTTTCTAACATTACGTTTTATAGGTGTAGCTTTTGTTCTTATTCCTTTTACGAGAATACCGAGAGAATATTTTCTAAAAATTTTCTTTCTTTCTTTTACCTTATGTCTTATTCATTTCGGATTTTTATATGCTGGTATTAAACAATTAGATGTTGCAACTTCATCCATTGTTGTCCAGCTTCAAGTTCCAATAGCTGCTTTACTTTCTAAATTTTATTTTAAAGAAAATTTAACTTTAAAAAATATTTTGGGTATGCTTTTAGCTTTTTTGGGTATTGGAATTATTGTTGGAGAGCCCAAATTACAAGGTAATATTTTACCTATTATTTTTGTTATTATTGCTGCAACTGCTTGGGCATTTTCTAATATTCAAATGAAAGATATCGGCCAACATGTTGACCCCATGACTTTAAATTGTTGGATTGCTGCATTTGCGTCACCCCAACTAGCTTTAGCATCATTTTTCTTTGAACATAATCAACTTAATGCCATTCTACAAAGTGATTATAAATTATGGCTTGCCCTTATCTATCAAATATTATTTGCTACCTTATTGGGGTATGGACTATGGTACAGTATGATAAAAATTTATTCTGTTAACAAAGTTATGCCTTTTACTTTTCTTATTCCTTTTTTTTCTGTTCTTTCAGGAATTATTTTTTTAAACGAAAAATTAACATTAAATATTATTCTTGGTGCTATATGTATACTAACAGGCATAGCTTTAATCATATTTTATAGCCATAAGGTTAATACTGTTCAATAATATGTATCCTGATCTTATTTTTCACCCTTCCCCGAACTTTAATTCAAGACCTATAGGCCAAACTATTAATATTTTGCTTATCCATTATACTGGTATGCAAAATGGTTCTGTTGCGTTGGATCGTATGTGTGATCCTCAATCCAAAGTTAGTGCCCATTATATGATTGAAGAAAATGGAGATATTTTTGCGCTGGTTGAGGAAAAAAACCGTGCATGGCATGCAGGTATAGGTGGTTGGCAGAACGAAGATAATATTAATAACTGTTCAATAGGTATTGAATTAGTTAATCCTGGACATAAATTTGGCTATAGGCCCTTTCAAGAAAAACAAATGATATCTTTAATTAATTTAGCTAAAAAAATTCTAGCCAGACATCCTATACCCCCACGCCATGTTTTAGGTCATTCAGATATTGCTCCCTTACGTAAAGAAGATCCAGGTGAACTTTTCGATTGGAAAAGGCTCGCAGACAATGGTATTGGCTTATATCCTGATGATACATTTATACATAAAGATAAAAATTTATATGAATGGAAAAATGATATATATCAATTAAAATGTAATTTAAGAAAATTTGGATATATTTTGGGAATTAACTCTATATATGATGATGAACTTAAAGCGGTTATTACAGCTTTTCAAAGACATTTTCACCCTCATATATGTGATGGTCTGTGGAACGAAGAATGTCAAAATAAATTGATTAATTTACTTATGCAAATAAATTGACGAACATCATTAAAAGACCTACATATATAGGAAAGACAGGCGGATAGCTGCTTTAAATTTTATGTTTGAAGAGGAAAGTCCGGGCTCCATGAATGTATGATGCCGGATAACGTCCGGCGAGGGAAACCTTAGGGAAAGTGCCACAGAAAAAATACCGCTATTATTAGTAAGGGTGAAAAGGTGTGGTAAGAGCACACCGCGTTTTTAGTAATAAAAACGGCAGGGTAAACCCCATCAGGAGCAAAACCACATAGGGATGTTTGGTTGTAAAACCTAGTGTACATTCACACTTTCATCCGGGTAGGTTGCTTGAGGTTGTTAGTAATAACAATCCTAGATGAATAGCTATCTTAGAAGAATTTTTTCTTTTAAACAGAACCCGGCTTATAGCCTGTCTTTACTTTTCCGGCTTATTAAAGCCTTGTCTTTTACTTTAAGATACAGTCTTACTGTCAAATTTGTTCTCTTATATTCACTTTATATTTATTTTTTATTCTCACATAAAAAATTTATTATTTTGATTCTATTTTTGACCTTTTACTTATTCATCAAAAATAAAAAAACCATATTATTTCACTTTATTACAAAAATAATCATGTAATTAGATGAAAATCTTTAATTTTCCAGCTATTCCCATTGACGCCCATCTAATCCCATGATATCCCATTATAGTAGATATTTTTAATCACAACTCTATAGAGTGTGGGGAATTTTTATGGGGTTATTTATTGATACATTTTTTAATAAGATTGATCGTAAAGGTCGTGTATCTGTTCCCGCCCTGTACCGTTCTATATTAGCCTCTCAATCTTTTCAGGGGATTATTGCTTTTCCGTCTTTTAAACATCCAGCCATTGTATGCGCAGGAATAGATTGGTTTGAAAAATTAAATACCAATCTTACCCATGTAAATCTTTTTTCTGACGCACATGATGATTTTACTGCAACTTTGTTTGCTGATGCAAAACAGCTTTCTTTTGATAGTGAAGGTAGAATTATTATTCCAGAAAGTCTTATTCAACATGCTCTTCTTAAAGATGTTTTTGCTTTTGTGGGACGTGGCCAAATATTCGAAATATGGCAACCAGAAATATTAGAAAAACATAAAAGCCAAGCTAGAAAACGTGCCTTAGACAAAGGACATACTTTAACCCAATCATTTGAACAGGATAAGAAATAACCATGCTTCATATTCCTGTATTACTTAAAGAAGTTATTGCGGGGTTACTTCCCAAAGATAATGGTTTTTATATTGATGGAACATTTGGTAATGGGGGATATTCTTGTGCCATTTTAGAAGCTGCAAATTGTCATGTGCTTGCCATTGATCGTGATCCAGAGGCCATCAAAAACGGACAATCTATTGTTCAACGTTATGCAGGACGATTATCGCTCATTAAAGGACGATTTAGCGATATGTTCAAGATTCTTCAAACTCAACAAAAATCTTGTGCTGATGGTATAACTTTGGATTTAGGCGTTTCATCCATGCAACTTGATCAAGCTGAGCGTGGATTTTCTTTTCAAAAAGATGGTCCACTTGATATGCGTATGGAAAAATTTGGGCCAAAAGCTTCTGATCTTATTAACACAATGCCCGAAGAAGAACTTGCCAACATTATATTTGAATATGGTGAAGAACATAAATCAAGACAAATTGCAAGGGCTATCGTGCAAGCAAGACAAGAAAATAAAATTTTACGCACTGAAGAACTAGCTAACATCATACGTAAAACTTTACGCCCCTACTCTTCCCCAAATTCTAAAATAGATTTGGCAACAAGAACTTTTCAAGCTATACGAATTTATATTAACGATGAAATGAACGAATTAGAAAAAGGATTAGATGCGGCCGAACAAATATTATGCCCTTATGGCAGGTTGGCTGTAGTTAGTTTTCATTCTTTAGAAGATAGAAAAGTAAAAAAATTCTTACGACAACGAAGTGATAATCAAACATATGTCAACAGACATACACCAGAAACATTACCCTCTTTTAAAAAAACTTTTAGACTTCTCTCTAAAAAAGCAATTACAGCAAGTTTAAATGAAATAAGAATAAATCCGCGAGCTCGTTCTGCTAAACTTAGACTTGGGGAAAAATTACCACCATCCTTAAATAGGGTAAATTCTCATGACTAAAATTGGAACATTGATTTGGTTAATTTTAGCAATGATTGCAGGATTTGGATTATTCCACATTAAATATCAAGTACAGCAACTTGAATCTGAACTTAAAGAGATATATAGCCAAATTGATCAAAATCAAACAGCAATCCATGTATTAAATGCAGAATGGCATTATCTAACAGAACCAACGCGTTTAAGAAAGCTTTCTGAAAAATATCTTGATGCGTCTCCTCTTATACCATCCCAGATGATAGCACTTCAAGAGTTTAACTCTCCTGCTTTTATTGATAATGTAAATAAAATTGGCCCTGAAGAGCAAAATAATAAAATGCTTAATCAAAATGTTAATCGTAATTTAAATTCATCAAAAAATTTTAAGAACGAAAAACAAAATACTAAATCATCCTCATTTAAACAGAAAAAGCCATGAAAATTTCTTCTAATAAAATGGCGTATCCTTCTTATATCCATCATAGATTAACTATTGATCCTTTGGATATACAAATACAACGGCAATTAGAAATAAGTCGTACACGTTTATTAGTCATTAGCGCCATTTTTGCCATCGGTTTTTTAACTATTGGCTTAAGGCTTGTTAATGTTACGTTGGCAAACAGTACGGATGACTTGCAAAAAATTACTCATACCATAAGAAATGAACCGACCAATAAATATAGAGCTGATATTCTTGACCGTAATGGCATTGTTGTTGCAACAAGTTTACCTACAGCATCTCTTTATGCAAACCCAAAACAAATATTAAATGTTAATGAATCAATTAAAAAAATTTTAGAAATTTTGCCTGAATTAAATGTTAAAGAAATTAACAGTAAATTAACCCAAGACCGTAATTTTGTTTGGATCAAAAGAAATCTTACACCTCGCCAACATTATGCAATTAATAGGTTAGGATTACCCGGTTTTTACTTTAAAGAAGAAGAACACCGTGTTTATCCCCAGGGATCTTTACTTGCCCATATCGTTGGATATACAGATATTGATAATCATGGTCTTGCTGGTTTAGAGCGAGCTTTTGATCAAAAATTGAATGAAGAAAAAAATTCCATTCGACTATCTTTAGATACGCGTCTTCAATATATTATGCGCGATGAACTAGCAAAAACAATCAAGAATTTTAGTGCACAAGGTGGGGTTGGTATCATTTTGGATACCACATCACATGAAGTGCTTTCTTTAGTATCTCTACCTGATTTTGACCCTAATGCACCAGAACAAGCCCCAAGTGAAAACCGTTTTAATCGTGCAAGTTTGGGTGTTTATGAAATGGGTTCAACTTTAAAAATTTTTAATACAGCTATGGTATTAGATAAAGGGATTGTATCATTAAATGATGTTTTTGATACAAGTACACCTATAGTTATAGATAAATTTACTATTCATGACGATCATCCTCAAAATCGTTCTTTATCTGTAAATGAAATTTTTGCTTATTCTTCTAATATAGGTTCTGCAAAAATGGCATTACAGGCAGGTGCTAAAACACAATATGATTTTTTTAGTCATTTAGGTTTATTAAAACCCTTAATAAGTGAGTTACCTGAAATGGGTCGCCCTATTTTCCCTAAAGAATGGCGACCTATTAATATGATGACTATGGCTTATGGTCACGGGATTGCCATTACACCTTTGCATCTTATTAATGGTGTCGCCAATATTATTGGTGATGGTAATGATCGCAACCTTACTTTTATTTTATCTGAAGATTCTAAAAATAATCAGAATAGTTTATCCCAGATTGTTAAAGCTGATACTTCTGAGAAAATAAGAAATTTAATGAAATCTGTAGTTGATATGGGAACTGGAAAAAAAGCACAGACTTATGGCTATAATATTGGTGGAAAAACTGGAACTGCCAATAAACAACAAGGGCATGGGTACGACAAAGAATCACGTATTTCATCTTTTATTGGTGCATTTCCTATTGAGCAACCACGCTATACCATTTTAATTATGGTCGACGAGCCTAAAGGTAATGAAGCATCTGATAATTATGCAACTGGTGGGTGGGTTGCGGCCCCTACTTTTAATAGGGTGGTATCTCGTATAGCCCCACTGTTAGGTATTTTACCTAATTATACATTACCTAATACACCCAACTCATTACGTATTAGTTCGGTGGAGTAATAAAATGTACCTTAAACAACTTGTTTCTTTTAAAACAAATTTACACTTACATAATCCACATTTAAATATTAAGGGCGTCACAACAGATTCACGTAAAGTAAAAAAGGATTTTCTGTTTGCAGCTCTTAGCGGTTCTAAAACCGATGGTAATCTCTATATCCATGATGCTCTTAATCGTGGTGCAAGTGCAATTATTACACGACCCCAAAGTGATATTGAGATACCACCCCATATTGAAAAAATTGAAGATCCTAATCCACACAAACTTTTTTCACAAATTGCGGCTTATTTTTACAATGAACGTCCTGAATTTATTGTTGGTATTACAGGGACGAATGGCAAAACATCTACGGCAGATTTTATAAGACAATTATGGGCACATAAACATATCGAATCTGGCAGCGTTGGGACTTTAGGTGTTATCACAAATCATCATTACGAATATGGATCATTAACCACCCCTTCCCCTGAAGATCTTTATAAAATTTTACAAGATTTAAAATTACAAAATATTACCCATGTCGCCTTAGAAGCATCAAGCCATGGGTTGCATCAATATCGTTTAGATGGGTTGTTATTTAAAGCCGCAGGGTTTACAAATTTGACCAGGGATCATCTTGATTATCATAAAGATATGGCTTCTTATCAAGAAGCCAAAGCTCGTTTATTTAAAGATTTATTAGAAGAAAACGCCCCTGCTGTTTTAAATATAGATGATCCTGCTTTTGATTATTTTAAAAATATATGTCAAAAAAATAAACGTACTGTCATTACCTATGGAAAACATGCAACAGATATTCAACTTATTGATCAAAAATTAACTGCTCAAGGTCAACAATTATCTTTAAAAATATTTGATCAAAAAATTGATACTTTTTTTCCAGTAGCAGGAAATTTTCAGATTTATAATCTTTTATGTGCGTTAGGACTTGTTATAGGGACAGGTACCAAAGTTGCAGATGCCCTATCCGCTATACCAACTTTAAAAAGTGTTCCTGGTAGAATAGAACTTGTGGGACAATTAAATAATCAAGCATCTATTTATATTGATTATGCCCACACACCTGACGCATTAGAGACAATTTTAAAGGCTTTACGTCCTCATACAGATAAACAGCTTATTGTCGTATTTGGTTGTGGTGGTAATCGTGACCGCGGTAAGCGGCCCCAGATGGGATCTATCGCAGATAGACTAGCAGATAAAGTTATCGTAACAGACGATAATCCGCGTCATGAAAATCCAAACCATATCCGCAAAGAAATTTTAGCAGCATGTAAAAAAGGTATAGAAATTGCAAATAGAGAACAGGCTATTTATAAAGCTATAAATATGCTTCATAGCCAAGATATTTTAGTTATTGCAGGTAAAGGTCATGAGACAGGCCAAATCGTTGGGAATACTGTTCATCCTTTTGATGATAAAGTAATTGCCAATCAAGCAATCCTAGAAAAAAACAAAGGAAATATCAATGTCACATGATATTCTTTGGACCAGTCAAGATATCAAAAAAATAGTTCATGGCCATATAGAAAGCCAATGGAATATAACAGGTATTTCTATAGATAGCCGTACCACAAAACCTGGCGATCTATTTATTGCACTTAAAGGCCCAACCCATGATGGGCATGATTTTGTTTCTTTAGCATTACAGAATGGTGCGTGTGCAGCTCTTGTTGAGCATAATCTTAATCATATAAATAAAGATCATTTATTAGTTGTCGATGATACATTTAAAGCTTTACATGAATTAGGTAAAGCAGGACGCGCACGTTCTCATGCAACTATTTTTGGTGTAACTGGAAGTGTTGGTAAAACAAGCACTAAAGAGGCATTACGACATTGTCTTAGTGTTCAGGCAGAAACTTATGCAAATATGGCAAGCTATAATAACCATTGGGGAGTACCATATAGCCTTGCATCCATGCCCATATCTGCCCGATATGGTATTTTTGAAATGGGTATGAACCATTCAGGTGAAATTAGCGTTTTAACTAAGTTAGTTTTACCCCATATTTCTATCATTACCACTATAGAGGCAGTTCATTTAGAGTTTTTCAAATCAAAAGATGATATAGCATCAGCTAAAGCAGAAATCTTTGATGGGATGAATAAAGATGGTATTATTTTATTGAACAAAGATAATCTGTATTATGATTTTCTAGTACAAAAAGCAAAATTTAAAAATATTCAACATATCTTTTCTTTTGGTACAAAAGAACATACAGATATACGTCTTCTTTCCTATGAAACCAGTAACAACCAAAATGTAGTTAAAGCAGATATTCTAGGTCAAATATTAACCTATAATTTAAATATGACCGGTAACCATTGGATTATTAATAGTCTTGCGGTATTGGGTGCTATTAAACTCGCTAATGGTGATATCAATCTTGCCGCACAAACACTTGCTAGTTTTGAATCTCTTAAGGGGCGCGGACAACGAATAAAAATTTTATTAACTCAGGGGAGCTTCGAAATTATTGATGAAAGTTATAATGCCAGTCCAATTGCAATGAAAGCTGCCCTTGGGACATTAGGTAAAAATAAAAATAGCAACCATCGTCTTATTGCTGTTTTAGGTGATATGCTTGAACTTGGGGAAACAGGTCCCCAATTACATAAAGATTTACTTGACCCTATTTTAGACGAAAAAATTGATTTAGTTTTTGCTTGTGGGCCATTAATGGAAAATCTTTATCAAAAACTTCCCCTATCTTTACAAGGAGGTTATAGCAAAGACAGCAAAAATCTTATTCCTGATTTAATAAAAAATATTCAATCGGATGATATTATTTTAATAAAAGGATCATTAGGAAGCAAAATGGCGCCGATAGTCCAAGCATTAAAAGAACTAGGAAAGGGGTTATAATAAAATGTTATATAATTTGCTTATCACTAAAGTGGATATACTGCATTTATTTTACAATCCATTCCTACGTGGTTTTTGTGCTTTTATAAGTAGTTTTTTATTTTCCATGATATTAGGTGAACCAATTATTCAATGGTTAAAAAGTAAACAAAAGCAAGGCCAACCTATAAGAAATGATGGACCAGAAGCCCATCTTACCAAAAAAGGGACACCAACTATGGGTGGGATTCTTATTTTACTTACTTTTATTTTCAGTACATTTTTATGGGCGAATTTAAGTCATATTTATATATGGTTGACTGTACTTATAGGTTTGGGATTTGGATTTATTGGTTTTATGGATGATTACAAAAAGTTAACAAAGCAAAGTAGTTATGGCATACCAGGGAAAGTTCGCTTAGGATTAGAAATAATATTATCTGCGGTAATCATTTTTTTAATTTTAAATGAAATAGCATCTGAAACGCGCCATACTCTATCCTTGCCCTTTATAAAAGATTTTGTAATTAATCTAGGATGGTTTTTTATACCATTAGCAATTTTCATTGTGGTTGGTTCTGCTAATGCTGTTAATTTAACTGATGGGCTCGATGGGTTAGCCGCGGGTCCAATCATTATAGCTTTGATATCTTTTATTATTATCATCACAACAAGTGGTATAGTATTTACGGATAAAATTTTAACAATAGAAACAACAGAAAAAAATATAGAATTAATTGTTTTATGTTGTGCGCTTATAGGTTCAGTTTTTGGATTCTTATGGTTCAACGCACCACCTGCCATGGTTTTTATGGGTGATACAGGTTCTCTGTCGTTAGGTGCTATTCTTGGTACACTTAGTATTATAACTAAACATGAATTAGTGTGGGCAATTATGGGTGGATTATTTGTGATTGAAACTTTTTCGGTGATCATTCAAGTCTTATATTTCAAACGCACCCAAAGAAGAGTTTTTTTAATGGCACCTTTACATCATCATTTTGAAAAAAGAGGTTGGCCTGAAACAAAGGTTGTTATCCGATTTTGGGTCATAGCTTTTTTATTTGCTAGTTTAAGTTTAATTTCATTGGTTGTACGCTTATAAATGATCAATATTCAAACATACAAAAATAAACATATTGCAATTTTAGGTTTGGGTAAAACTGGCCTTTCAGCTGCCCAGGCTTTACATAAAAGTGGGGCAATAATTTATACATGGGATGATCATCAAGGAAAAAGAGATGAAGCAAAAAAACAAAATATTCCCCTTGTTAATCTTTATGAAGTGAATTGGAAAAACATTGATACGTTACTTTTAAGTCCTGGCATTCCTCATACCTATCCGTTCCCTCATCCACTCACAAAAGTGGCACAAGACAATCATGTTCAAATCATTTGTGACATCGAATTGCTTATACAAAATCAGCCGCACGCAACATATATCGCAATTACGGGGACGAATGGAAAATCAACAACAACAGCACTTATAGGCCATATATTAAAATATGCAGGTTTAAAAGTTGCAGTTGGTGGAAATATTGGCCATCCTGTACTTGATCTTCCAGCGTTAGAAGAGGATGGTTTTTATGTATTAGAACTTTCTTCATATCAATTAGAATTAATTAAAACACTAAAATTCAATATTGCCATTCTTTTAAATATTACCCCAGATCATCTTGAACGACATGGGAATATGGAAGGTTATATTGCAGCAAAAAAAAGAATTTTTTCTGGGCAGCATCATAATGATTTTGCCATTATTGGATTGGATGATGCTTTTTGTACAAAAATCTATGCCCAATTACAACATGACAGCCAACAAAAATTATTAGCTATCTCAAATATAAATAACCCAACTTGTGATGTATTTGTTGATGATGGTATGCTTATCCATAAGGTATCAAATAACAGAAAGCCTATTCTTAATCTTAAGGAATTATCAAGATTGCCTGGCCAACATAATTGGCAAAATATAGCTGCTGCCTATAGCACATGTATACCTCTTGGCCTTTCTACAAAACAAATTTGCGACGGGATAAAAAGTTTTCCTGGATTACCCCATAGGCAAGAATTGATTACGACAATAGATCATGTACGGTTTATTAATGATAGTAAAGCAACTAACGCTGATGCCACTGCTAAAGCTTTATGTTGTTACAACAATATATATTGGATCGTTGGTGGTAAACCCAAAGAAACAGGTCTCCAAGGATTGGATGTTTACTATCCTAATATTTTACATGCTTTTTTGATTGGTGAAGCTGAAGAAGATTTTTCCAAAGTACTGGAAGGAAAACTTCCTTTTACTTTATGCCATACTTTAGATCATGCCGTAAATTTTGCATCTAAAATGGCATTCAAAGAAAAATCTGATATTAATATTCTTTTATCACCAGCATGTGCTTCCTTTGATCAATTTGCAAATTTTGAAGAACGTGGGGATATTTTTCGCCAATTAGTTTTAAATTTACAAAAGGAACATACACGATGAGCCGTTTTGATCGCACTGATCGTAGTATTTTAGGTCGTTGGTGGTGGACAGTGGACCATTGGACAATGTTAGCTGTTATTATTTTAATTAGTTTTGGTGTTGTTTTGGCTTTAGCCGTAAGTCCCGCAACAGGTGCGCGTATTGGTGTAGATGGATTTTATTTGGCTAAACATCAGGTCAGTATTTTACCTTTAGCTTTTGCTTTAGTTTTTGTTATTTCGCTATTAACCCCTCGTCAGATCTGTTATTTAGGGTGTGTTATCTTTTTTATTGCCTTGATCTTAACATTCTCAACATTAATTATTGGTGCAGAGATTAAAGGTGCCAAAAGATGGCTTAATATATTAGGCAATTCCATTCAACCTTCTGAATTTCTAAAACCCAGCCTTGCCATTATTACAAGTTATCTTTTAACAAAGCAAAATCATAAGGGTTTAGAAAGTGGTTGGATGACCCATCATATCATTTCTGTAACTTTTTATGGATTGATCCTATTTATTTTATTATGTCAACCTGATTTAGGGATGAGTTTTGTTATTTCTGTTATTTGGTTTTCACAAATTTTTCTAGCAGGACTACCTTTAAGATGGGCTGGCATCCTTGGCGGATTAGGTATTGTCTTACTCTTTGTTTCATATCTGACTTTTCCGCATGTCACTGTACGTATTAATGGGTTTCTTAATCCGGGTTCTGCTGATACATATCAGGTTGATCGCTCCTTAGAAGCGTTTTCTGTTGGTGGATTATATGGCTTAGGACCAGGAGAGGGTATTATAAAAAAACATCTTCCTGATGCGCATGCAGATTTTATTTTTGCAGTTGCTGGTGAAGAATTAGGATTACTTGCATGTCTGTTAATTGTCGGTATTTTCTTTTTTATTATGTTAAAATCTATTTCAAGACTTTTAAAAGAAAATAATCTTTTTGTTCTTTTAGCTGGAACTGGTTTAGTTGTTAATTTTATTTTACAAGCCATCATTAATATGGCATCTGCGCTTCATCTTATCCCTACAAAAGGTATGACGTTACCTTTTATCAGTTATGGCGGATCATCTTTATTAGCAACTTCTCTTGGTATGGGTATGCTTTTAGCCCTTACCAGAAGACGTGCTTCATCTGGAGCTATATAATGCCCGTAGAACAAGCAAAATATAACATTGTTATTGCTGCAGGTGGTACGGGTGGTCATATGTATCCAGCTGAAGCTTTAGCAAAAAGTCTCTTAGATAAAAATTTTAATGTTAATCTCATTACCGATCAAAGAGGTAAAGCATTTAGTGATAAATTACCCCAGGTACATATTTACAAAATTAGCGCTGGGGGTATCGCTGGAATTAATTTGTGGCGAAAAATAAAATCACTTTTACTTCTTGTTCAAGGATATTGGGAAGCACGTTATTTATTGAAAAAAATATCCCCTGCTGTTGTCATTGGATTTGGTGGGTATGCATCAATTCCAACAGTATTAGCTGCAACACATTTAAAAATTTCAACACTTATTCATGAACAAAATGCTGTGTTAGGCCGAGCCAATCGCGTTCTAGCCAATAAGGTTGATATTATTGCTTTATCTTTGAAAGAGACCAAAAAAATTGGCGGAAAAAATACAAATAAAACAGTACTTGTAGGTAATCCAGTACGCATGGAATTTGTCCGGCCCACATTTTCTTATAATTTTAACAATGAAGTAATTAATATTTTGGTCACTGGTGGGAGTCAAGGCACACGGTCCTTTTCTAAACTTATACCTATGGCTATCGATTTGCTTCCCAAAGATATAAAACAAAGAATAAAAATAACACAGCAATGTCGATCTGAAGATATAGAAACGACAAAACAACATTATAAAGATTTAAATATAGATGCCACTCTTGCACCATTTTTTTATAATATTGCGGATCACCTTGAAAAAAGTCACTTGATCATTTGCCGTGCCGGTGCATCATCTGTTACAGAAATTATATCGATGGGTAGGCCTTCTATTCTCATCCCTTACCCTTATGCTATCGATGATCATCAAACAGCAAATGCGCAGGCTTTATGTATCCACGATGCCGCATGGATTATGCCAGAAAAAGAACTGACACCCCAAAAATTATCCGATCATTTACACTATCTTTTTTTACATCCAGAATTGTTAGAAAAAACTGCATATCAAGCTTGGTCTCTTGCTAAACCAGAAGCGGTACAATCAATTATTCATTTAATAGAACAAAAAATAAATTCATCCCTTAATATTGAAAGCACGACATGAAAACATTTCCACAAGATATTGGATCACTTCATTTTATAGGTATTGGTGGTATTGGGATGAGTGGTATTGCAGAAATACTTCATAATCTTGGATACCGTGTTCAAGGAAGTGATTTGGCTGAAAATTACAATGTAAGGCGTCTCCAACAATTGGGCATTCCTATTATGTTAGGACACAAAAGTGATAATATTAAAGGTGCTAAGGTCGTTGTTATTTCTTCTGCAGTTAAATCTGATAACCCAGAATTTGTTGCAGCAAGGGATAATTTTATTCCCATCGTTAAAAGAGCAGAAATGCTTGCTGAACTTATGCGCCTTAAATGGTCAATTGCTGTTGCAGGCACACATGGAAAAACGACAACCACTTCTTTAGTTGCATCCCTACTTGATGCCGGCCATCTTGATCCTACTGTCGTCAATGGCGGAATTATTAATAATTACGGAACCAACGCTAGATTAGGTAAAGGCGAATGGATTGTTGTCGAAGCCGATGAATCAGATGGCACATTTGTTAAATTGCCAGCCACAATCGCAGTTGTTACCAACATCGATCCAGAACATCTTGACCATTATGGGTCAATTGAATTAATGCATAAAGCTTTTGAAAATTTTATTACCAACATACCATTTTATGGCTGTGCAACATTATGTACCGACCATCCTATCGTTCAAACTATGATCCCTAAAGTTCAAGGTAAACGTATTATTACCTATGGTATGAATTCTCAAGCTGATATTAGAGCAATTGATATTGAAACAAAATCAAATGGATCTATTTTTGATGTTATTTTTGCAGATCATCTAAAAAATGGTGGCAAAAGATTAAAAAAATTACATCTCCCCATGATTGGTATGCACAACGTCCAAAATGCATTAGCGGCTATCGCTATTGCTAATGAATTGGATATTAAAGAAGAAAGTATTTATGAAGGGTTAAGCAAATTTGGTGGCGTTAAAAGAAGATTTACAAAAACAGGGGAAATCAATGGTATTACAATTATTGATGATTACGGACATCACCCGGTCGAAATTTCTGCTGTTTTAAGAGCTGCTAAAACAGCCGCAGATGGACGAGTTATTGCCGTGGTACAACCCCACCGTTATACACGTTTAAAAGATTTATTTGAAGAGTTTTGTACATGTTTTAATGACGCAGATCACGTTATTGTTGCAGATATTTATGCTGCTGGCGAGCAACCTATACCTAATATAAACCGTGATTATTTAATTGAAGGATTACGTGCACATGGACTACGTCACGTTGATGCTTTAAATAGTCCGGAAGCTTTAGCACCTCTTATTAACCAATTAGCACAAAAAGGCGATATGGTCGTTTGTTTAGGTGCAGGATCAATTACGAACTGGGCCTATGCTTTGCCTGATCAATTAAAAATTTTATACAATTCAAGTAAGAAGAATTAATGATGATATCATCTTCTCAAACACTTACTGATATTGAAAAATTGCCGCCGGTTAGGGGTAAATTGCTTAAAAATGCACCTTTATCTGATCTAACCTGGTTTCGTGTAGGCGGAGCTGCAGAAATATTATTTAAACCCGAGGATGAGCAAGACTTAATCCATTTTTTAAATTATAAACCTAAAAATTTACCGATCACTGTTATTGGAGCAACATCAAATTTATTAATTCGTGATGGTGGGATTAATGGCGTTGTCATTAAATTAGGAAAAAATTTTGCCCAAATGATATACGAAGAAAATACAATAATTGTTGGCGCGGCTTGTCTTGACGTTAGTGTATCCCGTTTTGCTTTAGATCATTCGCTTGCTGGATTGGAATTTCTATCTGGTATTCCAGGAACAATTGGTGGTGGGTTACGTATGAATGCTGGTGCTTATGGAAAAGAATTTTCTGACATTGTTTCAAAAGCCAAAGCAATAGATTTAAATGGACATATTCATCATCTAACTTTAAGTGACATGGGATTTAAATATAGACATTGTAGCATAGATAAAAGTTTTATTTTTCTTAATGCTCAACTTAAAGGATATGAAGATACATCTATTAATATTGCACAAAGAATGCAAGAAATTCAGGAAAAAAGAATTGGCACTCAACCAATTAGAGCTAGAACCGGCGGAAGTACTTTTGCCAATCCAGATCCTAATTTAAGTCATGGTAAAAAAGCATGGCAACTTATTGATGAAGCTGGGTGTCGAGGATTACGAAAAGGTGATGCGATGGTTTCTGAAATGCATTGTAATTTTCTTATTAATAATGGTGCAGCTACCGCAGCTGATATTGAAGAATTAGGGGAAGAAGTACGTCAAAGAGTTTTTGATAAATCAGGAATTATGTTACGTTGGGAAATTCAAATTTTAGGAAATAAAATTTTATGAAAAATGGTATAAAGTATGAATAAAAAAAATAAAAATATTCTAGTGATTATGGGTGGTCTTTCCAATGAAAGAGAAGTATCATTGGTTACAGGACTTGCGTGCCAAAAGGCACTTGAAGAAGCTGGATATCAAGTTCGTAGTTTTGATTTCAAACACAATATAAAAGACTTTTTGTCTGTTTTAGATCCCAAACCAGATGTAATTTTTAATGCTCTTCATGGAAGATTTGGAGAAGATGGTACAATCCAAGCGCTTTTAAATTTACTTGCCATTCCCTATACACATTCAGGTCTTTTAGCATCATCAATGGCCATGAATAAAGATATATCGCGCAGAATTTTTCATTCTATCGGATTACGTATTCCTGAAGGAAAAGTTTATAGTCGAAAAGAATTATTACATCCTAAAGAAATTATGCCAAGACCTTATGTCATTAAACCTATTAATGAAGGTTCAAGTGTTGGCGTAAAAATTTTCAAACAAGGGGATAATAAAATGCCTTTTGACGAAGGATCATTACCAGATGGTGATGAACTTTTAGTTGAACGTTTTATACCTGGACGAGAACTTACGGTAACAATTTTGGGAAATGAAGCTCTTGCTGTTACGGAATTAAAACCTAAAAGAGGTTTTTATGATTATGAAGCTAAATATAGTGAAGGCATTACAGAACACCAAATTCCTGCCCTTATACCCAAAGATGTTGAATTATTAGCTAAAGACTGGGCTTTAAAAGCTCATTATGCTTTGGGATGCCGAGGTGTTACAAGATCTGATCTACGTTATGATGATAGTAAAAATTCAACCGATGGGCTTTATATTTTAGAAATTAATACCCAGCCTGGCATGACACCTTTATCACTTGCACCGGAGCAAGCTTCTTACAAAGGAATAAATTTTGCACAACTCGTTTCTTGGATGGTGGAGAACGCTCAATGCGACAACTAAATCTTGCCAAACCATCTTGGACCGTTGGTCAATTAGAACGACGCCATCAAGGTATTACGCATCAAGCTATTAACAAATATGCTTTATACCATTCTTATTTTAGACTTTTATACCCTTTATTATCTCCTATATATAAAGTTGGTAAAATTTTACTCGCAATTCTATTAATATGGGGAATAGTTTTATTTATTCAATCTTCGTGGGTCCAGTCATATTCAAATACTTATTTAAATAAAATCATTAACATAAGCCAAAAGTTGGGATTTACCCTTGATAATATCTTAGTCGAGGGACGCCAACGAATTACCATCTCAGCTATTCTTAATAGTGTTGTTGCCAGTAAAGGTGATGCACTTTTAACTTTACCAATTAATCAAATCCAAGAAAATCTACATAAAAACCCTTGGGTAAAAAATATTAATGTTATTAGAAAATTACCTAACACTTTATTAATTAATATTACTGAATATCAGCCAACTGCTTTATGGCAAAAAGATAATGATTTTTACTTAATTAGTGAAGAAGGTACAATCATAACAAAAACTTCTATTGATAATTATAAAAATTTAACAATTATCAAAGGTGATCAAGCACCTATCAAATTTAATGATTTGAAAAATGCGCTATCAACTCAGAAAAATTTGGGACATACTATAAAATATGCAGAATTTATCAATGACAGACGATGGGACATATACCTTGATAATAATGTTCTTATCAAATTACCCGAAGATAATTTTAATAAAGGATGGCAAACATTATTAGAGCTCCAAGAACAATCTTCACTTTTAAATAAAAATGTTCAAATGCTTGATTTAAGATTAATTGATTATCCGCTTATTCGTTTTAACAACAAAGCAACTGCACTTATTAATTTACTAAATTCAAGAGCTAGCGAAAGTAAAAGTTAATATGGGAAATATTAAACTATGACAAGAAATCGGCATATACAATATAAACAACCTTTTGCAGCTTTAGATATTGGTACAAGTAAAGTTTGCTGTTTTATTGCCCGGGCAACTGATGATGCTCAATTAAAAATATTGGGGGTTGGGCAGCAAATGTCCCGTGGGTTACGATCTGGTAACATTATTGATATGGAAGCAACAGAAGCTGCAATATTAAATGCTGTCCACGATGCAGAAAAAATGGCTAATGAAACAATCAGAGACATTATTGTAAGCATATCAACAGGCCAACCCACATCATTAACAACAGAAATAGAAATTCCATTACTTGGTGAAGAAGTAACTTCCCAAGATATAAAACGTACTTTAGCTTTTGAAGATTATCATTTTAAACAAAATGATGATCGTTGGCTTATTCATGCTATACCTATTAGCTATAATTTAGATGGACACAAAGGTATTAAAGACCCCAAAGGTATGTTTGGGAAGAAATTAGCTGTCGATGTACATACTATTTCTGCAAATTCTACCGCAGTAAAAAATCTAACCCAATGTGTATCTAGGTGTCATCTTAATATAAAATCTTTAATCATTTCATCTTATGCCGCAGGCTTAGCTTCACTTGTAGATGACGAAATGGATTTAGGCGTTACTGTAATTGATATGGGAGGTGGTACAACAAAACTTTCTGTCTTTTTTGATGGTAATATCATATATACAGATCAAATTCCTATTGGTGGCAATCATGTTACGAATGATATTGCGAGAGGACTTTCAACACCTCTTGTATACGCTGAACGACTTAAAACTTTATATGGAAGCTGTATTTCTTCTCTTATTGATGAACAAGAAATTATTGATATCCCTTTAATTGGTGAAGAAGATTCCGAACAAATAAATCAAATTTCAAGATCAATTCTCGTTGGTATCATTCAACCAAGACTTGAAGAGACTTTTGAACTTGTAAGATCACGATTAGAATTAAGTGGTTTCAATAAAATTGCTGGTAGACGAGTGGTATTAACTGGTGGGGCAAGTCAACTAACAGGGGCACGAGAATTAGCATCCATCGTACTTGATAAAAAAGTACGTGTAGGACGCCCTTTGCGTCTTGTTGGGTTAGCGGATTCTATGTCTGGCCCAGCTTTTTCTACTTGTGCTGGATTGTTAATTCATGCCATGGAAGAAAATAAGAATTTATCTTGGTATAAAAATTATAATTTTAAACAAAAAGATACAAATTTACTTAACCGTCTAAGCCATTGGTTATGGAGTTTTCTATGAACAAAAAAATATTCTTAATTAAACACTAAAATAGCGGAGTTTTATAATGACTTTAAAATTATCAATACCTAATACAAAAAATACTAAAGAACTTAAACCAAAAATTACTGTTGTTGGCGTTGGGGGTGCTGGTGGCAATGCTGTGAACAATATGATACGCTCACATTTAGAAGGGGTAGAATTTATTGTTTGCAATACAGATGCACAAGCATTAACCCAATCACTATGTGAACGTCGCATACAATTAGGGACAAATGTTACCCAAGGATTAGGTGCAGGCGCAAGACCAGACATTGGGCGCGCTGCTGCAGAGGAAGTTCTTGATGAAATAGTTGACCAATTAAGAGATAGTCATATGGTTTTTATTGCAGCCGGTATGGGTGGTGGAACAGGTACAGGTGCCGCACCCGTCATAGCAAGAGCAACAAGAGAACAGGGAATATTAACTGTTGGTGTTGTTACAAAGCCTTTTCACTTTGAAGGATTACATCGAATGAGATTAGCTGAGAGTGGGATGAAAGAACTTCATCAATTTGTCGACACGCTTATTATGATTCCTAATCAAAATCTTTTTAGGATTGCTAATGATAAAACAACTTTTGCTGATGCATTTCATCTAGCTGATCAAGTTTTACATTCAGCAGTTCGGGGTGTCACTGATTTAATGGTTATGCCCGGGTTGATAAACCTTGATTTTGCTGACATACGTTCTGTTATGACCGAAATGGGTAAAGCTATGATGGGTACAGGTGAAGCTGAGGGAGAAGATCGTGCAACAGCCGCAGCAGAAGCTGCTATATCAAATCCCTTACTTGATGATGTATCCATGAAAGGCGCTAAAGGTGTTCTTATCAACATTACAGGTGGATCAGATATGACTTTATTTGAAGTAGACGAAGCAGCAAATCGCATTCGTGATGAAGTAGACCCTGATGCAAATATTATTTTTGGGTCAACTTTTGATCAAGAACTTACCGGAAAAATGAGAATCTCTGTTGTTGCCACAGGAATTGATAACCAAACGGAATCCAAAATCAACCCTTCAAATCCACCTAATACATTCATAAAAAAAGGTACTAAAAATTTGAAGGAAAAAACATCTTATAACGATAAAGGTATTCAAAATAGTATAAAAAATACCTCTAATCTTCCTGAATTATCATTTGATATGGATGAAGACGATCAAACTTTATTATCAAAACAAGAGAAAAATATCGCTTTAGAGGCAGAACCAGAAAATTTTGAAAAAAACGAAGATATATCTTTAAAATCTAATGCAAAACCAACCCAAACAAAACAGGTTCATGATAAACAACGCCGTAACCCAAGCTTATTTGCACGTGTAACAGGTGTTGCTGCATGGAATAAGCCATTTCAACAATCACCTGCTGTTACTGAAGAACCAAAATCATCTTATAAAGCCCCTAAAAATACTGCACCAACACGTTCTAATGTTCGGCATAATTCTTCAACAGCTGTTCAAGTAAAATTGGCAGGATTAGAGCCTTTTGAACAATCTTCTGCACAACGACAAGATGAAGAATTGTTAGAGATTCCTGCTTTCTTAAGAAGACAAGCTAACTAATCTCTGTTAATATTTTAGTGTTTATGACTTTCCCGCTCTTTTAGAGCGGGATTTTTTTATTTTATTGATAATATAATGATCAAATTCTTGAAATACAAAAATATTAGCCTATTATAACGGTATAAGAACAAAAATCAAAAATTTAGAAACTAAGATTCAAATTTTAGGTACGCATGTTTTCTTTAATAAAAAGGTTTATTTTTATAGCACTTTTGATTATCCTTACGGGATGTTCAAGCTCAGATGAAGATACCTATGTAGAAAAACCAGCTGAAGATATTTATACAGAAGCATATCAAGCTTTTAACAGCCAAAAATATGGTCAAGCAGCAAATCTTTTTGATGAAGTGGAAAGACAACATCCTTATTCTACGTGGGCAATCCAAGGACAAATAATGTCGGCTTATGCACATTATCAAGCCCAACAATATGATGATGCTATTAACACTTTAGATCGATTTATAAATCTTCATCCTGGCCATCGTTATGCCGCTTATGCCTATTATTTAAAAGCTTTATGCTATTATGATCAGATTGTTGATATAGGACGTGATCAAAAAAATACGCAACTTGCCCAAGCTGCTTTAACAGAACTTATTAATCGGTTTCCCCGCACATCTTATGCAAAAGATGCAACTTTAAAATTAGATTTAGTTCGTGACCATTTAGCTGGTAAAGAAATGGAAATTGGCCGTTACTATCTTAAACGTAAACAATATCTTGCAGCTATTAATCGGTTTCGCCAAGTAATTCAAACATATCAAACGACAACCCATGTACCAGAAGCCTTACATCGTTTAACAGAATGCTATCTAGCATTAGGTATTAACGAAGAAGCCCAAGATTCTGCTGCTGTTCTTGGACATAATTTTCCCGGAAGTGATTGGTATGAAGATAGTTTTAAACTTTTAGCTAATCTTAATTTAATTCCAAAAAATAAACCAAATTCTTGGCTTAATCAATTTTTCTGATCTATGTTAACACAACTTATTATTAATAATTTTATTCTTATTTCCCACATGGAAATAAATCTTGATTCTGGATTTACAGCCATTACAGGTGAAACAGGTGCGGGAAAATCTATTTTATTAGAAGCATTAAACTTTGCCTTGGGAGCTAAAACAGATACTTCCGTCCTTAAACCTGGTACAACACAAACAAGCGTTAGCGCTTTATTTACATTACCTAAAAACCACATTGTATATAATATATTAAAAGAACAAGATTTACCCAATCATGATCATCTTATTTTAAGAAGACATATGAATGAAGATGGACGGAGTCGTGTTTTTCTTAATGATCAAACCATAAGCCTTAATTTATTACGTCAAATTAGCAAAATACTTATAGAAATTGTTGGTCAATTTGAGCATCAAGATTTAAATAAGCCTGATACACAGCGTTATTTACTTGATACATATAGTTCTCTTGAAAAAGAAATTGAAGATACAAGAAAATCCTATTCTTTTTGGCAGGAAAAAGAAGAAACTATACGCCAATTAACACGTGAATTGGATCATTTAAATCAAGAACAAGATTATCTTCAGCATATTGTTAAAGAATTATCAGATTTTTCGCCAAAAATTAATGAAGAAAAAGAATTG
>JAIBAD010000017.1 GCA_019695395.1 Alphaproteobacteria bacterium | reverse complement strand
TAGGAATAATTCGGTAAGGGGGTCCCATCTATTAACATCCCCTTGCACCAGCAAATTTCGTATTTCTTCTGCCCCTTTTGTGCCACCAGGTTCCCGCGTTGTGATACAATTAATTTTTTGATCTAATAACCAATTGGCCAGAAGTTTAACATGCGTGGATTTACCACTTCCCTCGCCGCCTTCAAAACTTATAAAAAAACCTTTATTTACTGCCACAATAATTCAAAAGATGTTGTTATATGTTCTAAAAAACCTTCTTTCTCAACGTCATTTTTTGCTAATAAAGGAATTTCAATTGGTTCAATATTATCTGCAGAAACAGTTAATATACCAATTTTTTCTCCAGCTTTAACGGGTGCTTTAATGTAGGCTGGTAAAATGGTTTTTGCGTGCATTGTTATGTCAGCATTGCGTGGTAAGGTTACAAAAACATCTTTTTCTGTCACAACAGGTACTGTTTTTATTGTCCCATAAGGAACAGGTAGTTCATCAATAACCGTATCTTTAGTTACGAGTTTTTTTGCTTCAAAACTATCAAAGGCCCAGCTCATAAAACGTCTACTTTCATCGGCCCTTTCTTGCATATTTTTTAAGCCATGTAAAACCACAATAACACGACGTTCATCACGCACTGCAGATGCTGTTAGTCCATATCCTGCTTCTTCTGTATGACCCGTTTTCAAACCATCCGCACTATAATTTTTATCTTTATAAAGTAAGGGATTCCTATTACCTTGTTTAATACCATTAAATACAAATTCTTCTTCCGAAAAATAGTGGTAATATTCTGGAAAATCCTCAATCAATCTTTTGGCCAAAATTGCTAAATCTTTGACACTCATGACATGATTTGGTTCGGGCCAACCTGATGCGTTTACAAAATGGCTGTTCGTTAATCCAATTTCTTTTGCTTTTTTATTTAGTAATTTGGCAAATTCTTCTTCACTGCCAGATAATCCTTCTGCCACAACAATACAGGCATCGTTGCCAGATTGTATAATTATACCACGGATAAGGTCTTCTACTTTTACCTGTTCATGAATAGGTACAAACATTTTGGACCCTTGAATACGCCATGCCTTTTCGCTTACCGTAAATGCACTATCCAAAGTTACTTTTTTTTGTTTTAAAGCATCAAAAAGCACATAAATGGTCATAAGTTTGCTCATGGATGCGGGAGGTAATGGGGTATCACCATTTTTATTATATAAAACTGTATTTGTTTTTAAATCAAGCACATAGGCTGCATTAGCTGATGTTGGAAATTCTTCGGCATGGGCTATAGAATAATTAATCAAAAATACCAAAGTAAAAAACGCAACTATTTTTAAAACCAATTTTCCAAATTTATTGTGCATAATTTTAACAACCTATATATAACACGTTGATTATTTAACTACTCACTTACGAGATGAGCTTGTTGTCCATTTTGTTGTAATTGGGTCAACAATTTGCCACCCTCATCTTTTGAGTCAAGGGGACCAATACGTACCCTGTATAATTGTTGACCATTAACGATGACAGGGGTTAATTCAACTTTACCAAGATTTGATAATTTTTCTGAAATTCCCTTAGCATTTTCATATTGAGAAAAAGCCCCAAGCTGAACATAAACAGCGCGATTAGCAGATGGGTTAGATGCTAGGATAACCCCTTTATTTATTTGGCTGTTTTTGCCATATAAATAATTATTAGATGACATGCTGACCAAAACCAATTTGGGTTGTTTTGGCCCCTCTTGGATAGGTTGTGTAGTTTGTATGGGTGGGAGTTGCGTTACAGGTTGGACATTGTGTACTTGTCGGATGGGCTGTGTTGATACATTAGATGGATTAGAAAGATTAGATTGGGGATTAACAGCAGAAACAGTATTTAAATTGTTCGACACGTTAATTGAAGGAGCTTTTGTTTCCGTAAAATTGGGTGATATGTTACTTTTTTGTTGGGCAATTACTGGTAAAGGTTGTTCTTCAATTTTAGCTGATGCAAGTTGTGTGGGCTGTAGTTGCGGTGTTGGGGACAAAGGCACAATTTGTGGGGAAGTTTCTACATGTATATTTGTCGGAATTGTTTCGTTTCGATTGATAGTGGGTTTATTTTCTGCCAAAGCCGTAATGTTATTATTATCAAAAGATTTGCTATCAAGAGATTGCGCCAAAGCAATAGTTTCTTGGGGTAAAATTTGTACACGAACACGGCCTATGCCCTGTTGTTCAAATCCCAAAAGTTGGGCACCACGTCTTGATATATCTATGATGCGTTCCCCAATAAATGGTCCACGATCATTAATTTTTAAATTGAGAGAACGTCCATTATCAAGATTCGTCACACGTACAATACTTGGTAAAGGTAAAGTTTTATGGGCAGCTGTTAAATCATACTGGTTATAAATTTCACCACTGGCCGTAGGTCTTCCATCAAAGGGTTCACCGTACCATGACGCTTCCCCTATTACATCATAATTAAAATCTTCTTTTGGATAATACCAAATCCCATTAATTTCATAAGGGACACCAATGCGATAACTTTTAATACCCGAGGTTTGGGGAGATTGAACATTATTTCTTGATGCTTGGGGTTTATGACGGATAGCTTTGCTTTGATCTGCAACAAAACTTGTCTCAGCACAACTTGTAAGAAAAAGGCACAAAATTAAACCATTTAATTTCATTAAATGGTTTAGGATTTTTTTATTTAACGTCATTTTAATTTGCATTAAAATTTTAACCTTTAAGCATAATATTTGATAAAATAACCTTGAAAACTAAGAAGAGCAAGCTTTTTTCAATTTTATTTATTGGAATATAGTAATTTTTAACTTTTAATGATGACAATAAAGAAATCTATGCTAAAAAATATGTGGAAATAAAGTAGTAAACTGGATGGGTGGTCGAGTGGTTGAAGGCACCGGTCTTGAAAACCGGCGTGGCGGTAACGTCACCGTGGGTTCGAATCCCACCCCATCCGCCATCAATAAAATTATTTTTATATGATATAATCTTATTATGTTTAAAAAAATACTTATTGCAAACCGGGGTGAAATTGCATGTCGTATCATACGAACGGCAAAAAAAATGGGTATTCAAACAGTTGCTGTTTATAGTGAAATTGATAGCTATTCCCGTCATGTTATGGAAGCCGATGAAGCAGTATATATTGGCCCTTCCCCCTCATCCCAAAGTTATTTAGTTGCAGATAAAATTATTGATGTTATAAAAAAAACCGGGGCCGAAGCCGTCCACCCAGGGTATGGTTTTTTATCTGAAAATGCCCATTTTGTTCAACAACTTGAAAAACATAATATTTCTTTTATTGGTCCCCATAGTAAAGCTATTGCAGCCATGGGTGATAAAATCACCTCAAAGAAATTAGCCCATTCATGTAACGTTCCATCCACGCCAGGTTATTTTGGAGATATAAAAAGCGAAACAGAGGCCATAAAAATTGCTAATGACATAGGCTATCCTGTTATGATTAAGGCATCTGCAGGTGGTGGTGGAAAAGGTATGCGTATCGCCTTTAATGATCATGAAATCGCGCAAGGGTTAAAATCAGCAAAAAATGAAGCTCAAAATAGTTTTGCTGATGATCGTGTCTTTATAGAAAAATTTATTGAACATCCAAGACATATTGAAATACAAATCTTGGGTGATACGTATGGCAATATTATTTACCTTGGTGAAAGAGAATGTTCTATACAAAGACGGCACCAAAAAATTATTGAAGAAGCCCCTAGTCCCTTCGTAACACCAGAGTTACGGAAAGCCATGGGTGAACAGGCCATTCAGCTTGCCAAAGCTGTGAATTATTGCTCTGCAGGAACAGTTGAATTTATTGTTGATCAACAAGGTAATTTCTATTTTTTAGAAATGAATACAAGATTACAGGTTGAACATCCTGTGACCGAACTTGTAACTGGAATTGATTTGGTTGAATGGATGATCAAAATTGCTGCAGGTGAAAAATTATCTTTAACCCAAAAAGATGTTAAAATTCAAGGATGGGCAATTGAAGCAAGAATTTATGCCGAAGATCCAACACGTAATTTCCTACCTTCAACAGGTAAATTAATTTATTACCAAGAACCCAAAAATAATTCTTATGTAAGAATTGATAGCGGTGTTTATGAAGGAAGTACCATTTCTGTTTATTACGATCCTATGATTTCTAAATTATGTACATTTGGCAATACCCGTCCGGAAGCCATAAATCATATGCATCACGTTTTAGATGAATATGTTATAAAAGGTGTAACCCATAATATACCATTTTTAAGCCGCATTTTATCTCATCCAACATTTAAGGACGGTAAACTTTCAACAGATTTTATTGATCAGGAATTTCCAGATGGTTTTTTTATTACGTTACCACCAGAACATGAAATAAAAAATTTTATCGTTATTGCTGTAGCTCTTCATACCAAATATTATCTACAATATTTTCATTCAAAACAAAATGATCATCCAAAAGATACCGTATCACTTGATTGGGTTATTGTAAGTAATATTAATCATTATTCTGCAAAGGTCACATTTAATTTTAATACATGTTCATATAATATTTTTTATGACCATGTTGAGTATGTTGTTGTATCAGATTGGCAGTTAAAGGATTTTATATGGAAAGGTTTTGTTAATAAGCAAAATGTTACGATGCAAGTCCAACGTCAAAACGTCGGCTATAAATTGAAAGCTCAGGGATATGAATTTGACTGTATGGTTTTATCCCCAAAAGAAGCAAAATTTCAAAAATTAATGCCTGAAAAAATAGAACCTGATATGTCCCGTTTTGTTTTGTCACCTATGCCTGGTTTGCTTAGATCCCTTCATATTAAGGCTGGTGATACAGTTAAATTAGGTCAGGATATCGCAGTTATTGAAGCCATGAAAATGGAAAATGTATTACGCAGTAATTGTGATGGTCTTGTTAAAGAAATTTTTGCTAAAGAAGGTGATAATTTATTAACAGATCAAAAGATTTTAGAGTTTGAATAAAAATATAGTGTTTATAAAAATAAATCGGCAAATTCTGCAAATCCTTCCCCCCCTGATTTTTGTGTAATCCATTTGGGCATGGTAGAAATTTTAGATTTAAAATTTAAAATATTGGCTACCCCAACAGAATGATTAAAATATTCAAACATGGGTTCATCATTGGGTGAATCGCCAATAAAAAAAACCTTATCACGATAGGTATCAAGATTTATTTTAAATTCTTTGGCAAAAAGAATTTTGGTCATGCTAAGTTTATTATAATCACCAAACCAACCATTAATATGGATAGAACTAATTTTTGCATGCGCCCCATGAGAATGAAAAATATCAACAATTTCTACTATTTTTTTATCGTCTAGTTTTATCACATCTTCGGCAAAATCTATGGCAAGATCTGCAACACGGTAAGATTGATCCGCAGAAATGGCACATCCTGGTACCTTATTTAAAATTTCATGCGATAGAATATCAAGTTTATGCCTATCTTTTAGTCGTTCTTGTTCATTCTTTACATAAAACCGAACCATTTTTTGCATTTCATGCTTATAGCAAAAATAAAAAGCACCATTTTCACCAACCACAGCTTTAACCGGCCAAAAACGGGCAATCATATCACACCACCCTGCTGGTCTGCCTGTAATAGGGATAATATGAATGCCGTGTTGCGATAATTTTTCCATTGCAGAATATGCACACGCAGGGAGCTTACCCTCTGTGGTTAATGTATCATCTATATCTGTTAATATGTAAGAAACAGATTTTTTTATTTCTATGGGTATAAGATCAAGCAACATGTTTAATGACTTAATGATTGTAAAAATGATGTATTATTTGTATCAGCTACAAAATCAAGAAAGGTATAACGATTACGCATTGTTTTGGCATAAAACAATGCATTTTTATATGAATCTTTTGACCACCCTACATGTTGAATTGTTGTAGGTGCGTTTATATTCAATAAAGTTTGTTCCAGTGTATGAGGTGGCAGGGAGATGTTAAGAATTTCTTTTTTTATGTCATTCCAAGAATTTTTTAAAATTTTATTAATTTTATCTTTATGTAAAAAATATGCTATCTTAGTTGCATATTCATCCCAGAAATCTTCCCCTATTTCGGGACCAAAATGATCAATAATTTGTTCTTTATTTACTGTGGGTTCATCTAGCAAAGGTAATGTTGACAAGGATAAGATTTTATGTTGAAGCCTAGCCATAGTTAATGTTGTAACCGCAATTTGTTCCCCATGTAGAAGGTTCATTTTTTTATCTTTATGATACCATTCCATATAATGGCTTAATAAATGTTCACCTTGGCTTGCTGGATAGCTTCCCCCACATAAGGTCATCCCGCATCCAGATAAAATAAGTGTCCTGGCCAGTGCTGCCATGACATTCATATCTTTTTCTAAAAGCTTGGCACTATTTTCAAATAAATAATTTTCATCTTCACTTAAAAGATTAAAAGGCGCCTTCTTATAAGGTGTTTCTAATAAAATATGGGATAGTAGCCAGTCTGTCTGTGCGGTAGAGCGACAAATAGAATCCCCTAACCCTGCTTGGATCATTTTTACGGGGGCTGACGATAAAACAGTTAAATCAAGAAAAACAGCTGTAGGTAAATGAGCTTTAAAGGATTTCTTAATATGTCCATCTGTAATTGATGCATTCATTGAACAGTATCCATTTACCGAGGGGGATGTACCAAAAATTACATAGGGTTTATTAAGTTTAAAAGTAGCAAATTTACATAAATCATTAATTGTACCAGAACCCACTGCAATAACTGCATCAACATCATTAAATTCATATAAAAGTTGATCAATCAACGTAATGTTGGCATCAATGTTTATAGGCAATCCAATTTTTTTTAAATTAAAACTATTTGAGAGAGAGTGATCAATTCTTTTCCCTAATACTTCAAAAGTATTAGAATCAAAAACAAGTCCAAGTTTTTTACCCAAATTTAATTCTTTAATTAATTCAAGTTCTTGAGTTTCTAAACTTCGTTCAATAACAATTTGTTTTATACCAATTTTTAAAAATCCCGTATCATCGGGATTGACATAAGTACCATTTAATAGTTTTTTTATAGAAAGATTAATCATTATTTTTTTGATATTTGCTTATGTCCAAAACGTTGAATATTTGCAGGGCTCATTTTCACTTTTATATAACAAAAATCATCATAATCTATTCTATTTAGAACTTGTCCATATTTATACAACCAAGCTATTTGGGATGAATCTTTATACTCTAAATGATATTCCATAATTTTTTCATCCAAAGATAAATAGTCATCAATTTTGGATAATAAAGCATGAACACCTTCACCTGTTAATGCAGATATAAATATTTTATTATTCTCTAGATTATTTTCATTTTCTATTTCAACTTTTTTTTCGTTAGAAAGTATATCAATTTTATTATAACATTCTAAAATATTATCTTTTACAACATGATGAATACCTAATTCATCCAAGACATGATAAACATCATTTTTTTGGGCAATGACATCTTCATGAGTAGAATCTATAACATGAATGATATAATCTGCTTCTAAAACTTCTTCTAAAGTAGCACGAAATGCTGCGATTAACAATGTTGGTAATTCAGAAATAAAGCCTACTGTATCAGAGAGAATAATAGTTCTCGTTGAGGGTAATATAACAGCACGCATCGTAGGATCCAGAGTTGCAAAAAGTTGATCTTTGGATAAAACCTTCGATGCAGTTAATAAATTAAATAAGGTTGATTTCCCTGAATTGGTATAACCAACTAAGGCAATAAGTGGGTATTCTGATTTCTGGCGCGATCTTCTTTGCAAAAGACGGGTACGTTGAACTGTACTTAATTCTTTTTTTATATAATCAATTCTCTCACTAATAAGACGTCGATCAATTTCAAGTTGAGATTCACCTGGGCCGCCTAAAAAACCAAATCCTCCACGCTGTCTTTCTAAATGTGTCCAGGATTTTACTAATCTACTTTTTTGGTATGTTAATGATGCAAGTTCAACTTGAAGTTTACCTTCAGAGGTTTGTGCTCGGGATGCAAATATTTCAAGAATTAATCCTGTTCTATCAATGACTTTACATTTCCATGCTTTTTCTAGATTACGTTGTTGAATTGGGGACAAGGTTTGATTAACAATAACCAATTCTATTTTGTGCTGATTAATAATTTCAGATATTTTATCTATATGACCCATAGATATTAAAGCCGCAGCACTAAATTTATTTATTAGAATGGTTTGGCTATAAACAACATTTAAATGAATAGCCTTCGCAAGATTTATGGCTTCCGCTAAAACCGCTTCATTAGTGCGTAAATTTGGTTTAGTTCTTTTTAACCTGATATCAAGGACAATAACTTGTGTAGATAATAAAAGCTGATCATACATTTAAATTAAATCTAAAAGCTTTTATTTTTCTTTTGATTCTGGATCTTCCCCATTATCATCAAAGAGCTGTACCGGATTATTAGGCATAATCGTCGATATAGAATGCTTATAGACGAGTTGAGAATGCCCTTCTCTTTTGAGAAGCATTGAAAAATTATCAAACCAAGTAACTATACCTTGTAATTTAACGCCACTTACTAAAAAAATAGTTACAGGTATTTTATTTTTACGTACATGATTTAAAAAAATATCTTGGACGTTTTGATTTTTTTCATTGGTCATTTTTTTTCCTTATTAAGGGCTTATCAAAATCAAAGTTAATTATTTAATAGAGCTTAGCGTGCTCATAAGATTAATACAATCAGGAAAATAGTAAACAGGTTCAATTTGATTAAATTCATTTTCTTGTGGTGCTTCTTTTCTAACTAACACAGGAACACAATTTGAATTTTTTGCACAAAGCATATCAATATCTGTATCACCTACAAACCATATAGATTTATGGGATGCTTGAATAAGATCAGCTAAAGCTAGTGTAACAGGCTCAATAGATGGTTTATCTGAGCTTGCATCACCCGCACCTATAACCTTATTGAAGTACTTTAGCCACCCAATTTTTTGTACTTCTTTACGTAGAATATCCCCTTTTTTATTACTTACAATTGCTAAATAGACCCCCTTTTTTAATAGAAAATCGAGAAGTTGCTCTGCCCCCTCCTCTGGGGATAATCTATCTAGATGGTGTGTTAATATGTAATTATAAAATATTTCTTGAGCTTTTAACCATTCATTTCCAAATATTTGGGGAAAACTATCTCTAAGCGACGCTCGGACATTATTTTTAACATCAGTCATCGTCCATAAAGGGAGAGAAAATGAATAAAACGTATGATTAAGCGCTTCTAATATAATATCCCAACTTTGGACAAGAGTATTATCCCAGTCAAATACAAACGCATCAGGAAAAGATAAATTTTTCATATCATTGAACTTGGCCTAAAACATAATCCAGATATAATTGTTTCAAATAAATGACCATAGGACCAATAATTTCATTATTAAAAGATTTACCATTTAATTTAATAATTGGTTTGACCATAGAACTTGTGCTGGTAATAAAAGCTTCTTTTGCTTGTTGTAAATCATGAAGAGCAAATTTTTTTTCTATAAAGGGAATCTTTTTTTCTTTAATTAAGGCTATAAGTCTTTGTCTTGTGATACCATTTAATATTTTATGGTTTGCTTCATGAGTTTGAAGAATACCATCTTTATTCAAAATCCATAAATTTGTTGATGTTCCTTCTGTCAAAAAACCTTCGCTATCAATCATAATTGCTTCAAATGCTTGCTGTTCAAATGCTTGTTGTTTAGCTAACACATTGGGTAAAAGCATAGTTGATTTAATATCACATCTTTTCCATCTTTCATCAGGGACAGTAATAATATTAATACCAATATCTTGTTGTTTTAAAATTTCTGAATATGAAAGTTTTTTACAAGACATAATTAATGAAGGTTTTGTATTTAAAGGAAATTTATGATCTCTGGGGGCAATGCCTCTTGTAATCTGAATATAAATTAATCCAAAAAGCAATTTGTTACGACGAATTAATTCTCTTATTAATAATTTCAATGTATTACAATTAACAGGCATAGTGCAGTTAATATTTGATAAAGAATTTTCTAACCGGTGCAGATGTCCTTCTTCATCAATAAGATGGTTGTTATATAAATAAATAACTTCATAAACACTATCAGAAAATTGATATCCTCGATCTTCTACATGAATGAAAGCTTGATCATGTAATAAATAATGCCCATTAACATATATATATTTTGACATCAATATAAGTTAATTAGAAATTAAAAAAATTATTATTCATCATTTTTTGGAGAACGATCGCAAGAAGTTAAACCAAGTATTTTTAACTTTCTGTGTAATGCTGATCTTTCCATGCCAACAAAAACAGCTGTACGAGATATATTACCACCAAAACGAGCAACCTGTGCATCTAAATATTGTTTTTCAAAAAGTTCTCTTGCCTCACGTAAGGGTAATCCCATAATTTCAGCCCCGCTATCTCTTTGCACTCTAGGTGGAGCTACCTGGCTTATTTCAGAAGGTAACATTGCGGTGTTAATGACTTGATCTTCGCTATTAGCCATAATCAATAAAGATTCAACAACATTTTTTAATTGTCTAATATTTCCTGGCCAATCATATGCCTGCAACGTAGCAATAGCATCTTCTGTAATATGTTTGGGGACAAGACCATTAATTTTAGCATGAGTTACAAAATGTTTTATTAGCTCGGGAATATCTTCTCGTCTTTCTTTAAGAGCAGGAACGGGTAAAGAGACAACATTAAGACGATAAAATAAATCTTGCCTAAAATTTCCTTCTCTTATTTTTTCTAATAAATCACAACTTGTTGAGGCAATAACGCGTACATCAACATCGACTTTATGTAAGCCGCCCAAACGATAAAAACAATTTTCTTGTAAAATACGAACTAACTTTGCCTGTGTTTCAAGAGGCATGTCAGCAATTTCATCTAAAAATAATGTACCATTATGCGCTTTTTCCAAAGTACCAATAATAGGAGCACTTTTATTTTCATACTTTTGTGATCTACCAAAAAGTTCTATTTCAAGGCGTTCTGGAATCATAGAGGCACAATTTAATACAACAAAAGGACCTTTGGCTCGTTTGGAATGAAAATGGATTAATCTGGCCGCTCTTTCTTTACCAGATCCAGGGGCACCAGTAATAAGCACGCGGCTACCAGTGGGTGCAACTTTTTCAATAGATTGTCTTAATTGATTAATTGACGCAGAACTTCCTACAAGTTGAATATCCAATCCTGTTTTTGATCTAAGTTCTGCATTTTCTTTTTTAAGCTTTGCTGCTTCTATGGCTCTTGCTACAACAACTAAAAGGTGATCAGATTTAAATGGTTTTTCTATAAAATCATAGGCACCTTGACGGATAGCAGCGACAGCGGTTTCTATATTACCATGACCACTTATCATAATGACTGGAACTTCTGGGTGATTTTGTTGGATAATTGTCAACAATTCAATGCCATCCATTGGACTACCTTGAAGCCATATATCAAGAATCACAAGACCTGGTTGTCTACGGCTTATTGCTTCAAGGGCGCTAACACTATTTGAACAATGTCTTGTTTGATATCCTTCATCTTCGAGCAGCTTACATATAAGCATACGAATATCAGTTTCATCATCTATAACAAGTATATCCATTGTCATGTGTTACAATAAAAAATTATTAATATGTTAACCGTTATCATTAAGAATTGGAAAAGTTAATGTTACAATAGAACCATCATTATTATCTTTTAGTATCACATTACCTTGATGATCTTCCATTATTTTTTTTACAATTGCCAACCCTAAACCTGTTCCTTTTACTCTTGTTGTTACATAAGGCTCTGTTAATTTATTATGCTCAATAATTGGTAATCCACAACCATTATCTAATATTGAAATATTAATCGTCTTATCATCTTTTTGTAACAATAATTTTATATAGCCTTTATAAGTTTGATCTTTAATAGTATTTATCTTTTCTTCAATAGCATCAACAGCATTTTGTAGCAAGTTTGTTAAAGCTTGAATAACTTGTCCCGCATCACAATTATAGGTAACTGTCTGACTATAATACTCTTCTTCAAATATTATATGAGTATGAGCATGTTGTTGTAAAACTAAAGCTTGATGGCATAATTTGGTCATATTTTCAATTTTAAAAACTGGTGCTGGTAATCTAGCAAAAGTTGAAAATTCATCAACCATTTTTTCAATAGAACCAACCTGTCTTACAATTGTATCGATACATTCATCAAAATTCTGTTGTTCTTTAGGTATTATTTTTGAATATTTTCTTTTTAAACGTTCCGCGGCCAATTGAATAGGTGTTAAAGGATTTTTAATTTCATGAGCAATCCGGCGAGCTATATCAGACCATGCAGCTTTTCTTTGGGCCAAAAGTAATTCAGTAATATCATCAAAAGTTATCACATAACCTGCAAGCTCGGTGCCAATTTTTTCTAAGCATATTCTTACAATTAATGTTTTACTTGTTCCTTGTTTTTTTATCGTAACTTCGCCTTCGGAGATACCAGAAAAATGATTATTAGCATTATCAAATATTTGTTTTATTTCTGGTAATACAGTAATGAAATCTTGGCCAATATACTTTTCTATATCCATACCTAATAAATTTGATGCTGAACGATTAGGTAAATTAATTTTTGCATCAGCATCTAATCCAATAACACCGGCAGACACACCTGATAAAACAAGTTCCGTAAAACGACGTCTTTCATCTAATTGATGATTAGTTGTTATAAGTTCAACTTTTTGTGTTTGTAATTGATCAACCATTTTATTAAAAGTACGACTTAAAACAATAATTTCATCTTGCCCTTTACGTTCTTGAACACGTATATCTAAATTTCCATTACCAATTTGTTCAGCAGCTATAACCAAGTTAGTAATTGGCCCCACTAATTTGCTTGCAAAAACTAAAGCAATCCAAATTGCTGAACAAAGAATTAATAAAGCAATCATTAAAAACATTAAGGCAAAAGTAATTTGAATTTGGGAACGACTACCTTCCATTTGCTCATAAAATCTAACGGCATCACCTGTACGTTTAAGATGGGCAAGAACTTTCGGATCTACAAGTCTGCCTGCATATAGAAAAAGATCGGCTTGTTTATCGATAACTACGAGAACGCGAACTCGATCTTCCAAATTTGTGGATAGGACAGTTGTTTCTCCTTGTCTTGCTTGTTCAAAAGCACCAGCAGGAATTGAAGGATTAAAAGCCATCGTAATACTAAGCCCCCATAAAGCAATAATTTCCCCATGACTATTAATTATGGATGCCTCATCTAAAAGTCTAAGTGAGCTTTGTAATTCTAATAAAAATTGCAGACGCTGTTTATTTATATCAATAAAAGGTCCCTCCTTTTTTATATCGTTAGCCATTGCTAATGCATCTGCTACAATGCTTTGTTGATGTTCGTTAAGATAGGTACTGGCCACAGCTAGGGAATTTTTAACAGCATTACCTACACTTTGATGAAACCACTGTTCCAATCCTAAATTTAAAAATAAAGTTGAAAATAAAGATACAATAATTGTTGGTGTAACAGCAATTAAGCTAAACCAAAATACAACACGGGCATGAAGCTTTGCTCCAACATAGCCTTGTTTTTTTTCTATCCATAAAAGAACAACACGTTTAACAACAATTGTTATTAAAATTAATAAAACAATTAAATTAGTTGTTAATAACCATAAAATGGTTTTGGGATTAGAAACAATAGATAAAGTACCTTCAAGCCCCAGATATGTTAAAATACCACTACATAACCCTATAACAATTAAAAAAATTGTTATTTTTCGTTCTAGCCCTATTTTTTTAGACCAGTTTTTAAAACGCTTATTCCATGATAGTGAGTTTTTTGATTCCATCATTAACAATGTAAATAATTAAATTTTTATTATTATAATAATAACCAAAGAATATTTTAATTTAAAATATTTTCATAAAGTTGATGTATTAATTGTTTAACAGATTTAATACATGAAGTTTGATTAATTTTCATTCTAAATTCTGCGGAACCAGGCAATTTTTTACTATACCAAGCAATATGCTTTCGTGCAATTCTTACACCATTTTCATGTCCATAATGATGCAATATATCTTCATAATGGCTCAAAAGAATATTTTTTTGGTCTAAAAAACTTGGATCTGGGATAAATTTATTGCTTTTTAAATAAGCAATAACTTGATTTAAAAACCATGGTTTCCCATAACATCCCCGTCCAATCATGACACCATCAGCCTTAGATAATTCTAAGGCTAATTTAGCGGATTCTAAATCTATAATATCTCCATTAACAATAATTGGTATATTGACAGATTCTTTAACTTGACGAACAAAATCCCAATCTGCTTTTCCTTCGTATAATTGCGAACGTGTTCTTCCATGAACTGTGATCATTTGAATACCACATTCTTCAGCTATTTTAGCAAGATTAGGTGCATTCCTATTTTGATAGTCCCATCCCGTACGCATTTTTAAAGTAACGGGTAGAGAAACAGCTTTAACTGTTGCTGTTAATATTTTTGCTGCATGTACTTCATCACGCATTAAAGCTGAACCTGCATGGCCATTTACAACTTTTTTAACAGGACAACCAAAATTGATATCAATAATTGCAGCTCCCATATCCTGATTGAGTTTTGCAGCTTCAGCCATAACTTCGGGTTCGCATCCAGCTAATTGAATAGCAATAGGCTGTTCTTCATTTGAATGGGATGCCATTTTTACTGATTGTCTTGTTTGACGAATCATAGCTTGGCTAGCAATCATTTCAGATACAACCAATCCAGCCCCCATTTTTTTTACCAAACGGCGAAAAGGCATATCTGTTACACCTGACATTGGTGCTAAAATAACGGGGTCTTTAATGACAATATTTTTAAAATTGATAGACATAATATTTTTTATAGATTTTAGTTTTAAATTAAATGAAATGACTTAATTTTAAAACTATAAAATATCTTATAGTACAACTTAATTAGGTATGTATTGTTTATATAAATTGATCTATTATAAAATTATTATGTATTTATATAAATAACTATTGATTACTTGCATATTTCCTGTATCTACTAATCTATAACCACAGCTAATTGAAAATAAGGGAACATACATGAATTTCAATGATTTCTGGATTTTATATTTAAAAGCTCATAAAAATCCTATGACAAGATTCATGCATTATATCGCAACAGTTATTGGTATATTAGGTGGAATAGTTAGCTTATGGACTTTAAGTCTACATTGGGTAATATTTGCGATATTAATTGGTATAGTTCTTGCAATTTTGTCCCATCTTATAATTGAAAATAACAAACCTTTATTTTTAATTAATCCCTTTTATGGTGCTCTATCAGATTTAAGGATGTTTTATTTGTTTCTTGGAAGAAGATTAAAAAATGAATATTTAAAACATAATATTGAATATTCACCAAAAAATTCATCTAAAAATAAACCAATAATCTTATAAAAAAAATTAATCAAATTAAAATTTTTAATATCAAAATTACTGGTGCGGGCAAAGGGAGTTGAACCCTTACGTCCGTTAAGGACTTGGGATTTTAAGTCCCATGCGTCTACCAGTTCCGCCACGCCCGCTTTTATAAAGAGATACATAAATAATTTTCAATAGTAAAGAAAGTTTTTTAATTGCGTAATTTGTAAAAAACAATTAAATCTTTGACTTTACTTTATATCCAGCAATATCTTGATATTCAAGATATATTATAGATTTATAATTTATTTAGTTATTATCGAATAAGTATCAGCTGACCCATTTTTATCTGTAACACAGGTAATATTTAAAAGATCGGCTTCTTGCCATATTAAATTACATGGATAATCTATTATATCTTGTCCTTTATAATTAAAATCAAAAGTAAATATTTCTTTATATAAAGATAAAAAGGAATTTCTCTTCTTATAAAGAAACATTTTATAAGAACCAAGATAGGTGGGATATTGATAATAAAGAATTATCTGATATGTCCCGTCTAAAGAATTAAGTGATTTGTAATAAAATTTATCATTTATTTTTTCATTAACAAAAGATAAATAAGTTAATAAAACAAAAATAAATAATCCTATAAAGCTATAGAATATTTTCTTTTTTATTGATGATTTTCTTTTTTTATTAATCATTACTAGCTTAATTACGAGTTTGAAAATATATCGCAATATTTTTTTCTAAAATATAAGAGAGCATTTTGATTTTCATCAAAATTAAAATTTATCACTTGACCCACAAAAATAAGATGATCTCCTCCCTCATGAATAGCATGGTGAGTACATTCAAAAAAAGATAAATTATCATCAATCACTGCTACATTATTAGGTGTCATTTTATAATTTACATCTTCCCATTTCTTTGCTTGTGATGATTTAGAAAATTTTTTTGATAGATTTATTTGATGATCAGAAAGAATATTAATACCATAATATGTACAACTTAAAAAATATTTTAAATATTTATTTTTTTTATCTAAGCTAAATAAAATTAAATTTGGTGTTAAAGATACAGAATTAAAAGAGTTGATCGTGACACCTATCGGCAAGTCATCTTGGTCATTCACCGTAGCAATAGCAACTCCTGTCGCAAAATTACTTAAGGCTAATTTATATTTCTCTAAATCTTCATTCATATTATTTATTTACTAGATACAATAAAAGCTCTAAAGTTATTGAATTATAAGTCATAAGATAATTTTTTAAGAATAAAATAAACATAATGCAATATTTCACTAATAAATTAGAAATAAAAAATATTTTTAAGGTTAATCATCATCTTATAATACAAGTTTTTGCAGCTTTAGGACATTTTTTTACTCATTTATGTACAAGCTATTATTTTACTATTGTGCTTGCAATTGAAAAAGATTGGGGATTACCTTATATAAATTTATTAAATTTGTGGACTTTAGGTTCATTATTATTTGGATTAGGATCAATTCTTGCAGGGTGGCTTGCTGATAAATTAAACTCTGCCTTTATGATCCTCATTCTTTTTTTAGGTCTTGGACTATCTTCTATTGGATGCGGATTAGCCCAAAATCCAACATTTCTTATGGTTACTTTAAGTTTTGTAGGGTTATTTGCCTCAATTTATCATCCTGTGGGTATACCATGGCTTATGAAGCATACAACAAAACCTGGAAAAGTTTTAGGGTTAAATGGTATTTTTGGTACTATGGGTATCTCAGGGGCTGGTTTTTTTACAGGATTATTTATAGCAATGTGGGGATGGCGATTGGCATTTATTATCCCAGGTGTTTTATGTTTGATTTGTGGATTACTCTTCAGCATGTTTGTACAATATTCTGCTACCAAACGCGCTGCTATTCAAAAAAATATCGTATCTCATAAAAGTTTTACAACACGACATATACTTCTGGGACTTTTATTATTGATATGGATGACCTTATTAAGTGGACTTGTCTTACAATCTATACAACTTGTTTTACCCAAAGTTTTAAGTTTACGATTAGATAAAAATTTTAATATCGGCTATGTTGTTGCAATTATTTATGCTGTGGCTGGTATTGTCCAATATTTTGGTTCATCTCTTATTGATTATTTTTCAGCAAGAAAAATATATAGTTTTTTTTATTTAATTCAAATCCCTTTGATATATTTTTTAGCTGGCAATGAGGGTATATTTTTTATTATTCTTGCAACGTTAATTATAACTATAGGAAATAGTTTATTACCAGCAGAAAGTATTTTAATATCTTCTTTCTCTCCAGAAAAATATCATAATTTAAGTTTCGGCGTTAGATTTGTGATTTCCTTCAGTGCACAACCATTGGCGATTTTATTTATTTCTTGGTTATCTCAAAGATATACCAACCAATTTTATATTTTATTTATTATATTAGCTTGTTGTTCTATCGCTATTTTAACATTATCCCTTTTGATACCAAAGCCTAATCTTAAGGAAACAAGGGATATGCTTCCAGTCCAAGATTCTCTTTAAAATTATAGGTCAAATTCATATTTTGTATTGCTTGTCCCGAAGCACCTTTGATCAGATTATCAATCACCGTTAAAATTATTGTCCTATTTGTAACACGATCTTCACAAACAGAAATGTAACAATAATTTGATCCCCGGACATGGCGTGTTGAAGGTACAGAATTATAAGGTAATACAACCACAAATTCATTTTTTTTATAAAAGTTATTTAATTCTTTATCTATATCAGAAGATGTAATAGATGGTGCATTTTGTACATAAATAGTTGTATAAATTCCTCTATTCATTGGAATTAAATGTGGGGTAAAACTTATTTGAATTTTTTCGCCAAAAGCTTTACTAAGCTCTTGTTCAATTTCTGGTATATGTCTGTGTTTACTTATCCCATAAGGGTGTATACCTTCAGAGATTTCTGTAAACAAACTTGTTTGTTTTGCTTCACGTCCCGCTCCACTCACACCAGATTTTGCATCTATAATAATGTTTTTAGGATCAATTTTTTTTGAATATAACAAAGGAATTAATGGCAGCAATGATGCTGTTGGATAACACCCCGGATTGGCAATTAATCGTGCGGATGGAATATATTTATGATTAATTTCTGTTAATCCATAAACTGCGTTTGATAAGAATTCTTTAGCCTCATGTTTATGATGATACCATTGTTCATATATATAGCTATCATTTAATCTAAAATCAGATGATAGATCGATGATTTTAATTTTCTCGGGAATTTCATTAATAATTTTTTGGATTAAGCCATGAGGCAGTGCACTGAATACAAGATCAATTTTCAACCAATCAATTTCTTCAATCTTTATAAGTTTGAAGGATTTATTAATTAACCGGAAATGGGGAAATAATTCTTCAATATATTGATTGGCATGTTTTTCTCCTGTTAAGTAAACAAGATTAACATAAGGATGATGGGATAATAATCTAAAAAGTTCGGCGCCTGTGTATCCACTGGCGCCTAAAATAGCTACATTAATTTTTTCATTATGCATTCGTTTTTATAGAATCCATAAATTTTATATATAAAATTAGCGTTTAGAGAATTGGAAACGACGTCTTGCTTTTGCTCTACCGTATTTTTTACGTTCAACAACACGGCTATCTCTTGTTAAAAATCCTTGTGTTTTTAATGTAGGACGTAATGAAGGATCAAAATAGGTTAAAGCGCGGCTGATCCCATGACGAACGGCACCTGCCTGTCCTGATAATCCACCACCTTTCACAGTGCATACAATATCATATTGACCTGTTTGATTAATGATTGCAAAAGGCTGATTGATAACCATTCTTAAAACAGGACGTGCGAAATAAGATTGACTATCGATATTATTAATAGTAATCCGGCCAGATCCACGCTTAACCCATACACGAGCAATCGCATTTTTACGCTTACCTGTTGCATAGGATCTACCCAATTTATCTAATTTTGGTTTTGCTTTTTCTTCAGAAGATGAAGCTTGGACATTACTAGAATGATTTTGCGCATTAGCATTAACAATATTTTTGATATCAGATAAAGAATTATTTTTTGCCATAATTAAGCAGCTTTCTTATTTTTTGGATTCATAGAAGCCACATCTAAATTTTGTGGTTTTTGTGCTTCATGAGGATGAGTAGTATCCGAATAAATATATAAATTTTTCATTTGTTTTCTACCAAGTGGTCCTCTTGGAACCATACGTTCAACAGCCTTTTCAATAACACGTTCTGGATAAGGACCTTGGATTATTTTTTCAATAACTTTTTCTTTAATACCGCCTGGATGATTTGTATGCCAGTAAAACTTATTTTGTGACATTTTTTTACCTGTTAGAGCTACCTTTTTTGCATTAATAACAATAATATTATCCCCACAATCCATATGAGGCGTGTAGCTCGTTTTATGTTTACCCCGAAGTCTCATAGCAATAATTGATGCAAGTCTTCCTAAGACCAAACCTTCAGCATCAATAATAAACCAATTTTTTTTGATATCTGATGCTTTTAACGAATACGTTTTCATAAAATTATTATACCTTTATCAAATCCCACACTAATCTACACCACGTCACAAAGTACATGTCCAATAGTAAGGATATTAAATGATTGTGATCCAAAGATTTATGGCAAAAAAGAGCTAAAAGTCAACCAGAAATTATTAAAATTTACGAAATTAAAGAAATATTAATCATTTTATTCTTTAATGATGAAAATATTACTATATTTTGGGGATGATAATAATAGAATATGAACAAAAAGAAAACAAAAAAAGAGGATATAAGCAAAATAAATCTTCCATCACCTCAGACTAAAAGATGGGTTATTAACCGTAAAGTTTTAGTAGTTGAGGCTGTTCGTACAGGATTAATAACATTAGAAGAGGTTTGCCAACGTTATTCTTTATCTGTTGAAGAATTTATTCATTGGCAAAAAACAATTGATAGATATGGACCTTATGGCTTAAGAATCACCCGTATCAAAAATTACCGGGGATACACATCAAAAGATAAAGAAGCAAATTAGAATTAATCATCCCGTTGAACGCGTTCCATTTTTTCATGTTTTTCTTGGGCTTCTAAACTAAGGGTAGCAATAGGTCTTGCTTCTAATCTTTTCAACCCAATAGGTTCGTTTGTTTCTTCACAATACCCATAGGTACCATCTTCAATTCTTTGTAATGCTTCATCTATTTTAGACAATAATTTGCGTTCTCTATCTCTTGTTCTTAATTCAACAGATCTTTCTGTTTCTAATGAAGCCCTGTCGCTTATATCTGGTTCTAATACCGTATCTTCCTGAAGATGTTGTAAAGTTTCCGTAGATTCTCTTAATATTTCTGCTTTCCATGACAATAATTTTTGACGAAAATATTCCAATTGTTTTGGATTCATAAATTCTTCATTTTCGGATGGTATATAATTTGGAGGTAATACTGGCCTCATCGTGGTAAACCTATGTGTATATGAATGTTAAAATAAACAATGTTAGCTATATAAAAAAAGGAATAAAAAGACAAGTATGTTAATTAATCATAAGGAAGTTTTAATTTACAAAAAATTTTAGTTAATCTATTAATATCGTTCATATTTAATTTTTGTCCAATATGTTTTGTAATTGAATGGGCGTAACAAGGCCACATTTTTTTACATAAAGCTTGGCCTTCAGCTGTCAATACAATCCATAACCCTCGCTTATCTTTTCCACATATTTCGCGTTTTATAAGAGATTTTTTTTGTAAGCGATCCAATAAACGTGAAAGATTATATTGGTTTAACAAAGTTTTTTTTTCAATTTCAAAAGGTCTTAAGGTGAAATTTGGTGCTTTCATCAATTCAAATAAAACATCATACCAAGCCAAAGGTGGAAAACCTGCCTCTTTCAAATCTTCTTCAATTGCTTGCAGAATAGTTTGCTGCACATGATGAAGATTGATCCATACATTAACGATATTATCATCAATTAAAGAAATACGATTTTTTTTGTTCATTTTATATATATATCAAATAAATGCAATTACATCAATATAGACTTGACAAGTATATGCAATTGCAATTAAATTATATGCAATTACATTAATTTAAATTTTGTTATAAGGAAACTCCCATGAAACTTTATTATTCGTCTGGTGCCTGCTCTCTGGCTTCACATATTTTGTTACGTGAAGCTAAATTAGATTTTACAATTGAAAAAGTAGATTTAAAAAATAAAACGACAGAAAAAGGCGACAATTTTTTAAATATTAACGCTAAAGGCTATGTTCCTGCTCTAGAATTAGATAATAAACAAATTTTAACCGAAGGTACGGCAATTCTTCAATATATTGCGGACCAAGCTCCTACTACGAAATTAGCTCCAGCTGCTGGAACTTTAGAACGTTATCGTCTTCAAGAATGGTTAGGTTTTATTAATTCTGAAATACATAAAACCTTTTCTCCTCTTTTTAATCCAGCAACGCCTGATACTTATAAAAATACAGTTAAAGAATATTTGGCTAAGAGATTAGATTTTATTGCCAATTATTTCACCCAATCCAAAAAAGAATATTTAATGGGTGATCATTTTACAGCGCCAGATGCTTATCTATATGTTGTTTTAGGTTGGTCAAACTTCCTGGGATTTGATTTAAGCAAATGGCCAAATATTAAATCTTTTATTGAACGGGTTGGAGCCCGCCCTGCTGTTAAAGAAGCACGTCAAGCAGAAGGGTTATCTTAAGATTAAACCTGATATAAATAATATTTTTTTCGTTAATATCTTAATTAAATAGAATTTTTAATATAAAACATCCCTTAAGATTATATCTTAAGGGATGTTTTATTAACTTAATTATCTTTTTTTGTTGTATCTTTTTTATGGGCTAATGAGGCATGCTTTATATGATGTATATGCGCTTTTTTTTGTGCAGCATGAGTTTTACAATTTACCGAATTTATAGAATTAGATCTCATGCATTTTGCAGATTGTGATTTTGTCGTATTTACTGTTTCAGCATGTAATAAATTTATACTACCAAGAAAAGAAGTTAACAAAATTACTGCTATTAAAGGACGTTGAATAAAAGACATAATTAAATCTCCTTGATTTCAATTTACTTTGCTGCCGGATTATTTTTGCGTGGAGCAAAACCCGTATCTTTATCGACCTCAATTTGTCTTACTAGAGATTTATCTTTATTACTAATATCAACAAGATATGTTTTATCATCTTTTTTGGTAACGTTAGTTATTTGTAAATCTTTTTTACCCGACATAATAAGCCGTGCTTGAATTAACGTCTTAATTTCATCAGATGTTAAATTTTTTGGTTCTCGATTACGTTGAAATAAACCTGCACGACCCATGCCTCTTTTATTTTGAGGATTTATACCATGATTACAATCTTTGGCTGATGGTAAACATTTTGTTTCTTGGGATGTTGTATTTTTATTTTCTTGGGCAGACACAAAACCTATGTTGTTGAAAACAAAAAACATTACCGCTAAAATAACAAATGTACGTTTTATTAAAGTCATTTTATTAATTCCTTGTATATTTATTTAAAATAATTAACTGTTACAGGAATCTTTAATACAAAAAAGATGTTACAAAAGTTTGTCCAAAAAGACTTTTTTTGTAAAAAAGTGTGACAGGATTAATAAATATAAATAAATTTATATGACAGAAACTAACATTCTTATTGTTGATGATCATAAAGAAATTCTTGATCTTTTAAGTGATTTCTTAAAAAAACATCATTTTGATGTCTTATGTGCATCCACGCCCCAAATGGCATATAAATTAATTGCTGAACATAAAATTGACTTAGCCATTTTGGATATTATGCTTCCAGAACAAGATGGTTTTACTTTATGTAAAGAAATTAGAAAAACAAAAAATTTTCCTATTATCATGTTAACCGCACTTGAAGAAGAAACAGATAAAATCATCGGACTTGAAATTGGTGCAGATGATTATATAACAAAACCCTTTAATCCCAGAGAATTAATTGCACGAATTAAAGCAATTTTAAGAAGAACACAAAATTCATCTATTCCTACCCATACATACATAGCAATCTTTGGATCCTGGAAATTAGATTTAAATCGGCAAGAACTTATTGATCAAAATAATATTGTTTTGCCCTTAAGCAGTGTTGAATTTTCTATTTTAAAAACCTTTATTGAAAATCCACAAAAAATACTTACGAGAGAACAAATACTTGATCTTGCGCGTGGACGTTTATTTGATGTGTTTGATCGCAGTATTGACACCCAAATCAGTAGACTACGTCGTAAAATAGAAACTGATTCAAAAAACCCACAAATTATTAAAACAATATGGGGAAGTGGTTACATGCTTACATTACCGGTATCATGGGCTTGATAAATAAAATTATTCCTCAAACAATGACGGGGCAGATTAATCTTCTGGTCTTAGGTGCTCTTTTAATTCCCCAAATTTTTAGCCTTTTTATTTTTCTTGATGATCGTTCAAATACTGTCGAATTAGCTTACCGCAGACAAATTGCCCAACAAGTTATAACTACTATAAAATTATTGAAAAGTACGCAATCTGATGAACATAATCGTATTTTTAACATAATTAATAACCGTTCTTTTAATGCATCAATAGTTCCTTCATCTTCTATTAAAGCAATACCAAAAAAGTCTTATTCGGCAAGCCGTTTTAAAATGATGTTAAGTAGACTTTTAAATTATAAAAGTGATGAAATTATTATTGAAAATTTACCTAAAAACACTAAAACAAAATTCCAAAATGATGAAACCAATATTTTATCTAATTGGCTTATTTATATTAAATTGGATGATCAAGTCTGGGTTCGTTTTATCATAAGAACTGCAACAGATGATGACACTATTACCACATCAGATTTTTTTATTATTATGGGGTTATGTTTTTTTGTTTTTATTATTATTACCCAAATTATGAATATTCGTTTAGTTAAACCTTTAATTAATTTAACAAAAGATGTAACAAAATTAAAACAAAATAAAGATTATAAAATATCTGTTCAAAATGGCCCGCTTGAAATAAAACATCTGGCAAAGAATTTCAATAAAATGCAAAAACATTTAAATCAATTTTCACATGACCGTACACAAATGCTGGCCGCAATTTCCCATGACCTTTTAACACCTGTTACAACTTTGCGATTACGGTGTGAAATGATCATGGATCAAGCCTTAAAGGAAAAGTTTTTACAAACTTTAGAACAAATGGAAAGTATGATTAAAACTACTTTAAGTTTTGCCAGAACAGATGTCATGAACGAAAATACACGAACAGTTGAAATTGGTGCCTTGCTTGAAAGTATTGCGGATGATTTTATCAATTTGGGTAAACATATAATTTTTAACAATAACCAACATCCTATATTATTAGAATGCCGACCTATTGCGTTAAAACGCGCTATTACGAATATCCTTAATAACGCATTTCAATATGGAAATATTGCCCATATTGAAAGCCAAAAAGATGAGCATGATTTGATTATTACAATTAAAGATAATGGTCCTGGTATACCGGAAGATAAATTTGAAGAAGTTTTTAAACCTTTCACAAGACTTGATCCATCACGTAATGCAGAACAAGGAAGTGTTGGCCTTGGTCTTAGTATTACAAGAAATATTATTAAAGCCCATGGGGGGTCTTTAAAACTACAAAATCTTTCTGAAGGTGGATTAAAAGTTAGTATTATCCTGCCTTTGAACGGGTAGTTTTTGCTACAGGTACATCATCAAAAATTTGTTTTAAATAATGCCCGGTATAGCTTTCTTTAACCTTAATAAGAGATTCTGGTGTACCTTGGGCAACAATGAACCCACCTTTATCCCCACCTTCGGGTCCTAAATCAATAATCCAATCTGCTGTTTTAATAACTTCTAAATTATGTTCAATAACAACCATTGTATTTCCTTGATTAACAAGCATATGTAAAATACGCAAAAGATTATTTACATCTTCAAAATGTAGGCCTGTTGTTGGTTCATCAAGAATATAAAAAGTTCGTCCCGTTGCTCTCTTAGATAATTCTTTGGCAAGCTTAACTCTTTGGGCTTCCCCACCTGATAAGGTTGTTGCAGATTGACCAATATGAATATAACCCAATCCAACTTCTTGAAGCATCATAAGTTTATCGCGGATACTTGGCACAGCTTGAAAAAAGCTTACACCTTCTTCAACAGTCATATCTAAAATATCTGCTATAGATTTATCTTTATAAAATATTTCTAAAGTTTCACGATTATATCTTTTTCCTTTACAAACATCACATTGTACATACACATCTGGTAAAAAATGCATTTCAATTTTTATAACCCCATCACCTTGGCATGATTCACACCGCCCCCCTTTAACGTTAAAAGAAAATCTGCCTGCTTTATACCCACGACTTTTTGCTTCAGGTAATTCAGCATACCAATCTCGGATATTTGTAAATACCCCAATATACGTAGCGGGATTTGAACGTGGTGTTCGTCCAATAGGTGATTGGTCAATATCAATAACTTTATCTATATGTTCGAGGCCTGTAATTTTATCATGTGCCCCTGGTCGTTCCCGTGATGTAAAAAAATGCTGGGCCAGAGCTTTATAAAGTGTTTCTATAATTAAAGTGGATTTTCCACCCCCAGATACACCTGTAACACAGGTTAATGTACCAATAGGAATATCCACATTTATATTTTTTAAATTATTTGCTTTAGCCCCAATTAACCGAATATAGTGTTGGTTTACAGCTTCACGTCTTGAGGAAGGTATGGGAATAGTTTTTGTTTTATTAAGATATTGGGCTGTAATACTTGTTTTTGATTTCATAACCTCTTCTGGTGTACCAACAGCTACGATTTGCCCGCCATGTGTACCAGCTCTTGGTCCCATATCAACCAAATAATCTGCGGTACGTATAGCGTCCTCATCATGTTCAACAACCAAAATCGTATTACCTAAATCTCTTAAATGCTTTAATGTATCAAGAAGTTTAGAATTATCACGTTGGTGTAATCCAATTGATGGTTCATCTAATACATATAAGACACCCATTAATCCTGAACCTATTTGGGAAGCAAGCCTAATTCTTTGACTTTCGCCCCCACTTAATGTACCTGATGAACGAGCTAAATTTAAATAATCCAATCCGACACTCTGAAGAAAATTCAACCGTGCTTTTATTTCTTTAATAATACGAACAGCAATGGCCATTTGCTTATTAGTCAATTTATTATCTAGCTGATTAAACCATTGATTTAGGTCATAAATTGATTTTTGAGTTAGTTCAGATATATTTAATTTATTAATTTTAACAGCTAATGCTTGTGGCTTTAATCTATATCCATGACATGTTGGACATAAATCTGTTGTTTGATATTTGCTAAGTTCATCTCGAACCCAATCGCTATCAGTTTCCCGCCAGCGTCTTTCCATATTGGGGATCACACCTTCAAATGGTTTTTTAGTTTTAAAATCGCGCTGGCCATCATTATAACTGAAAGAAACAATTTCATTTTGTGACCCATACAAAATGACGGATTTTATTTTCTGAGATAGTTTTTTCCATGGTTGATTAAAATCAATTTGGTAATGTTTACAAAGCGCTTGTAATGTTTGAACATAATATTCTGATGTTGATGATGCCCAGGGATAAATTGCACCTTCAGCAAGAGAAAGATCTGGCTTTGGTACAACTAAGGCCGGATCAAAAAACATTTTATTCCCAAGCCCATCACATTCGGGACATGCACCAAATGGATTATTAAAAGAAAATAATCTTGGCTCTATTTCATCAATGGTAAATCCGGAAACAGGACATGCAAAACGTGAAGAAAAAATTAACTGCTTTTTGGTATCTATATCTTCAATATAAATAAGACCATCTGATAAATTGAGGGCTGTCTCTAAACTATCTGCTAATCGTGTTTTAATATCTGGCTTCAAAATAAGCCTATCAACCACAACTTCTATATTGTGTTTAAGCTTTTTATTAAGGGTTGGTGTTTGATCTATTTCATAAATTTCGCCATTAATTTTGACGCGTTGAAATCCTTTCTTTTGAAGTTCCTGAAGTTCTTTTTTATACTCCCCTTTTCGACCCCTTACAATGGGTGCCAAAATATAAATTTTTGACCCAGAGGTTAAATTTAACACATGATCTACCATTTGGCTTACAGTTTGGCTTTCTATAGGTAAACCTGTTGCCGGTGAATATGGGATACCAATACGGGCAAATAATAATCTTAAATAATCATAAATTTCTGTGACTGTTCCTACGGTTGAACGAGGATTTCTTGATGTTGTTTTTTGTTCAATAGAAATGGCAGGCGATAATCCATCAATTGAATCAACATCAGGTTTTTGCATAAGTTCTAGAAACTGTCTGGCATAAGCTGAAAGAGATTCTACATATCTCCTTTGCCCCTCTGCATAAATCGTATCAAAAGCAAGGGACGATTTACCAGAGCCTGAAAGACCCGTAATAACAACGAGTTTTTCTCTTGGAATATCTAAATTAATATTTTTTAAATTATGTTCTCTTGCACCTCGAACTGAAATAATATTCTTAGTAAGAGAAGTTGTTCTTTTTTTATTCATGTTTATAGGTACAATTTGTTAAAAAAGAGATGATTACTTTAAATAAAAATACCATAAATCAAAAAAAATATTTTCCAATAAGCATAATGATCGGATAGGATAAAATAGATATTTTATTTATCGTTTCAATATATAGGGATAAAAATTATGGTTGGTAGTGTTAATAAAGTTATTTTAGTAGGAAATGTAGGTAAAGATCCAGAAATACGCAATACACAATCTGGTGACCGTGTAGCAACTTTTCCATTGGCAACATCTGAACGCTGGAAAGATAAAGTAACAGGTGAACGTAAAGAAAAAACAGAATGGCATCGTATTGTTATTTTTGATGATAGATTAGTTGAAGTTATTGAAAAATTTGTACATAAAGGATCAAAAATTTATGTTGAGGGCCAATTGCAAACACGTAAATGGTCGGATCAATCTGGGCAAGAAAAATATACAACCGAGGTTGTTTTACAAAGATTCAGAGGTGAATTAACTTTATTGGATACACGAGGTGGTGGCGATAATCATAATACTTTTCAAAATCAAAACCAAGAGATGACTTCAGGTATGGGTGAATTTAGTAGGCATAAGACCCTACCATCTCATGACACGATGGATGATGATATACCTTTCTAAAGATTTAAAATTATTTAAAAAATAAATACAAACAGAATTTAAACTAATTTCTGTTTTAATTTTTGTTGGTTTTTAAGTTACAAAATTTAAAACCAATAATTACAATGGATGAAATAAAGTGAAAGAACCAACTGATATACCTATAGATTCCGATATAAAACCCATAACTATTGAAGAAGAAATGAAACGCTCATATCTTGATTATGCGATGAGCGTTATAGTTGCGCGTGCTCTACCTGATGTGAGAGATGGATTAAAACCTGTTCATCGCCGTATACTTTATGCCATGAAAGAAGCAGGGTACGATTATAATAAACCTTTTCGTAAATCTGCACGTGTCGTAGGGGATGTTATGGGTAAATATCACCCCCATGGAGATTCGGCTATTTATGAATCTATGGTAAGATTAACTCAAGATTTTTCTATGCGCCTACCTTTAATTGAAGGGCAAGGAAACTTTGGGTCAATGGATGGTGATCCTGCCGCTGCCATGCGTTATACAGAAGCAAGATTAGCTTTGTCTGCCGATTTATTATTAAAAGATATTGATAAAAATACCGTTGATTTTCAGGCAAATTATGATGGTAGTGTCGAAGAACCAACTGTCCTTCCCGCTTCTTTCCCAAATATTTTAGTGAATGGCGGCGGTGGTATTGCTGTTGGTATGGCAACCAACATCCCTCCTCATAATCTTGGGGAGGTTATGGATGCATGTTGTAGTTATATTGATAACCCGAATATTTCGATCGAAGGATTAATGCATCATATTAAAGGACCAGATTTTCCAACAGGTGGAGAAATCATTGGTCGTCTAGGTATCCAAGAAGCATGTCATACAGGACGCGGTTCTATTATTATGCGGGGTAAAACAGACATCGAACCCTTAAAAGATAGAGAAGCGATTATTATTACTGAAGTTCCCTATCAAGTTAATAAAGCAAAAATGATAGAAAAAATAGCTGAACTAGTTAGGGATAAAACCATTGAAGGTATTAGTGATCTACGCGATGAATCGGATCGTGATGGTGTACGTGTTGTGATAGAATTAAAACGTGATGCAACACCCGAGGTAATTTTAAACCAACTCTACCGTTTTACACCTTTACAGACAAGTTTTGGTGTTAATATCCTTGCCCTAAATAATGGCAGACCTGAATTATTAAATATCAAAAATATTATCGAAGCTTTTGTTAATTTTCGTGAAGAAGTTATTATTAAACGCACACGGTTCGATTTATCAAAAGCCCAAGAAAGAGCCCATATTTTATTAGGGCTCATGATTGCTGTTGCTAATCTTGATCCCATCATAAAACTTATTCGTCAGTCACCAGATCCGGCTAGTGCAAAACAGGCTTTGATGGCCCAAAAATGGCCAAGTGAGGCTATAGTACCTTATATTCAACTTATAGAAAATAATTCTTCAATTTCTTCTGCTGATTATACCTTATCTGAGATACAAGCTAAAGCAATTTTGGATTTAAGGTTACATCGTTTGACAGCTTTGGAACGTGACAAACTTATAAAAGAAACCGAAGAACTGGCAAAACAAATTGCAGATTTCATTGAAATATTGGATCAAAAAGAACGACGCTTAAATATCTTAAAAACAGATTTTATTGATATTAAAACAAAATTTTCTACCCCTAGAAGAACCATTATTTTAGATAGTGAAGCAGAACAAGATATCGAAGATCTCATTGAACGTGAAGATATGGTTGTAACAGTTACGCTTGGTGGATATATCAAAAGGGTTCCTTTATCAGCTTATCGTGCCCAGCGTCGTGGGGGTAAAGGACGCAGTGGCATGAATGTCCGTGATGAAGATGTGGTTCACCAACTTTTTATTGCTAATACCCATGACTCTGTTTTGTTTTTTTCTTTTAAGGGTATGGTCTATAAGCTTAAAGTGTATCGTTTGCCACTTGGTACACCTCAATCCAGAGGAAAACCTCTTGTCCAACTTTTACCTTTAGAAAATTCTGAAACAATTTCTACCTTAATGCCTTTACCGGATAGCAATAATTTAGAAAATTCTTTCATTATTTTTTCAACAGCGACAGGGTATATTCGGCGCAACCGTTTGGATGATTTTGTTAATGTTAAAGCCAATGGTAAAATTGCCATGAAACTTGACGAAGGTGACCAACTTATTTCTGTGCAAGTTGCCAAAGAAAATGATGATATTTTTATTGCAACAGCCCAAGGTAAATGCATTAGATTCCCTGTATCCAAAATTAGAATATTTAGCGGCCGTGATTCAATGGGGGTCCGTGGTATTAAACTTGAATCAAGCGATAAAGTTATTGCGATGACTATTTTAAATCATGTTGATGCAAGCACAGAAGAGCGAGAAGCTTTTATTAAATTTATAAACGCCAAACGACGTGCAGATGAAACAAGTGACACAGAAAATTCAATTGAAAATATTTCCGCAGATAAAATAAAGCTTTTTGAAGCCCAAGAGCAAATTATTTTAACTATTACAGAAAATGGTTACGGTAAACGCACAACAGCCTATGAATATAGAATTACAGGTAGAGGGGGATCAGGTATTACAAACATTGAAACATCTCCCCGTAATGGAAAAGTTATTTCATCATTTTCTGTCAATGATCAAGATCACATCATGCTTGTAACAAGCAGTGGCCAGACCATACGATGCCCTGTCCATGATATAAGAATTGCAGGAAGACGTACCCAAGGTGTTGTTATTTTTAAAGTAGATACAAATGATAAAGTGGTTTCTGTAAGCAAATTGGATAACGATGATGATGAAGATGACGCAAATGAAAGTAACCCATAATCTTTTAAAATATAGAAAATGATGTCAACATTTCATACAGGCGTTTATCCTGGCACGTTCGATCCAATTACGTTTGGACACATAGATATTATTCAACGGTCTTCTGTAGTTGTTGATGAATTAATTATAGGGGTGGCATCTAATATCCATAAATCTCCTCTTTTTACCTTAGAAGAAAGAATAGATATGGTAGAAAGAGAGATTAAAAATTTACCTAAATTAAATTCTGATAAAATAAAAATTTATCCTATAACAAACCTTCTTATACATTTTTGCCGTGATGTTAAAGCCACCATTATTATAAGAGGATTACGAGCTGTTTCGGATTTTGAATATGAATTTCAAATGGCAGGCATGAATGTAAAATTAGATTCGTCTGTTGATACAATTTTTTTAATGGCTTCAGAACGCTATCAATTTGTCTCTTCCCGTTTTATTAAAGAAATTTATGAACTAAATGGCGATATTTCGTCTTTTGTGCCTGCTTATGTTATTAAGCAACTTGATAAAAAAATGAAACCAAAAATATAAAATAAATTTTTAAAGGTGCTTAATATTGAAATCATATAAATAATTAATATTCAAACATTGACATAAGAAAACATATAATTTAAGTTCGGCTCACAGAATTTATATTCGAGTTATAATATAAAGTTCAGTTTAATAAGGGGTGCGTAGCTCAGCGGTAGAGCATCTGACTTTTAATCAGGTGGTCCCGGGTTCGATTCCCGGCGCACCCACCATTTTTATTAAAGTTAGTTATTTAACTTTAATATTCAAATTTTAAATTTGATTAAAATATCATGGAAAATAATACCCCCATATATATTATCGGCGGTGGGTTGGCCGGTTCTGAAGCAGCATGGCAGATAGCCCAAAAAGGAATCTCTGTTGTTTTATATGAAATGCGCCCCCATCAAAAAACACCAGCCCATCAAACTGATTATTTAGCAGAATTGGTTTGCTCCAATTCATTTCGTTCTGATGATTATATGAATAATGCGGTGGGTTTATTACATGAAGAAATGCGACAATGCCATTCATTAATTTTATCTATTGCTGATATACATAAAATACCTGCAGGTGGTGCACTTGCCGTAGACCGTGATTTATTTGCCCAGGATGTTACACATAAATTAAAACAACATCCTTTAATTACAATTAAATATCAAGAAATAACATCGTTATCATTTGATCATAATGCTCAAATTATTATAGCGACAGGACCACTGACATCTGATCCATTAACCCAGGAAATTATTCGATTAACAGGAAAAGAAAATTTGGCTTTTTTCGATGCAATTGCACCTATTGTTTATAAACACAGTATTGATATGGATAAAGCCTGGTTGCAGTCACGTTATGATAAAAAAGGTCCAGGTGGTACAGGATCAGATTATATAAATTGTGCGTTAAATAAAGATGAATATTATTCTTTTATTATGTCATTACTTGAAGGAGAAAAAACAGAATTTAAAGAATGGGAAAAAAACACCCCCTATTTTGAAGGATGCCTACCTATAGAAATTATGGCATCACGCGGCGCTGATACATTGCGTTATGGACCTATGAAACCTGTTGGATTAACTAATCCCCATTCAACTCAAAAACCTTATGCTGTTATTCAATTAAGACAAGACAATAAACTTGGTACTCTTTATAATATTGTGGGTTTTCAAACAAAATTAAAACATTCGGAACAAATTAGAATATTTAAGACCATTTCTGGTCTTGAAAAAGCAGAATTTGCAAGACTTGGAGGATTACATCGAAATAGTTTTATTAATAGTCCTGCATTATTAGATTCTTATTTAGCCTTAAAAACAAATCCCAATATTTCTTTTGCTGGTCAAATAACTGGGGTAGAAGGATATGTCGAAAGTGCGGCCATAGGATTATTAGCAGGATGTTTTGTTGCACAGAAAAAGTTAAATAAAAATATTACCCTTCCCCCGCCTTCTACGGCATTAGGATCATTATTACGTCATATTACAGAGCAAAATCACAAAACTGGGTTTCAACCTATGAATATTAATTTTGGTCTTTTCACACCATTAGACCCAGAAAATAAACAACAGGATAAAACAGCATCGTTGTCAAATAAAAATCAAATGGCTTTAAGAGCCTTAAATGATTTAAAAGAATGGCAAACTTATTTCTAATTCAATTAGAATGTTTGACCAATTTCACCCAGATTTTTGAAAGATAATCTAAAGACGATACGTAAATCTTTATCTGTTTCTTCATCATCAAAATAACTTCGTGTTGCAGATAAAGCCAATGCAAAACATTCATCTTCATAATCAATTGATCCACCATAATAATTTAAATGGCTGCTATCCACATCATAATTTGAAAAAATAGATGTGTGCCAAAAATCGGTTAATTTACTACTGATCACACCACTTACTTCTTCTTGTTCATCAAATTCATCTGAATTTGGATCAACATCCTGATAAAAAAGATAATTAGCTTTTACATTTAACAAAGGTGCGCCAACATTTAATGCAACTTCATGACGTGTAGGGCTATAATCACCGCTATCTAATTGAAATCTATAAAGAAAGTTTAAATATTTTGACGGGGACAATAAAATTCTTCCAACTGTATCAGTTAAATCTTTAGATAATCCACTATTATCTGGAAAATCGCTATGTGTAGGTTGATAACTTTGCCCCAAGAAAAAGCTTAGTAATCCCCCATTTTCTTTATAAAGGCTCCACTTAAATCCATAGCTTACTCTTTGTCCTTCATCAACACGGTCTGTTCCTGTAAAACGATCTGGTAAGAAAACATTTGTTTCATCAAAAATAATATCTTGGCTATCTTCATTGGGTAGTTTTCCTGGATTCCCATAATTAGGTGCAAGGGCAAAAGCTAAAATTGGTTCTATAGTTTGGAAAATACCATTGCCATAATAACTCATAAAAGGATAACGCCATTCAAAATCTATTCTGGGGAAAATACGACCTGTAAAACCATCTTTAGTATGACCATCAGGATCTGGATCATCAGAATGTGGATCCACATCATTAACAATATAGGCATCTGTTTGTAAAGATGCCCGAAGAGAATATAAATCACCTATTGATCCAACATAGGGCAAATTCCAACCAACAACAGTTGATAATCTTCTGCTTTCGCGCCCTTCAATTCGGTTTACGGACATAAAATTTGTATCTAATGTTAAATAATCACCATGTTTTCGAGGTTCACCCACAAAATTATAGGATAATGATGGCAAAATAAAAGCTTGCTCTTTGTTATCATCAATATCTCTTGTACCTTGATATGCTTCTGCATCAATCAACGCATAATTACGTTTATGAAAACCTTCTGCAAAAATATTACTTGTTAATGTTCTTTCATTTGAAAATTTATAGGTTCTAACATAGGATTTATCTGTTGCGCGATTAATATTGAAACCTGCACGCCAATAATCATTAATATCAAAATCACCTTCGGCATCAATGTGGCCGCGAAAAACATTATGTTCTTTGTCTTCATCATCATCGTCACCATCATCCCCGTCACTATCTACCCTACTACTTATTGTTGCACTCCCCCCTAGTCTAACTTTGCCTGAACCAAAATGCTGTCTATATTCCATACCAAGCACGGGTTTCTTTTTAGTTGCAATTATTGGAGTTAAAGTTACATCTGCTTCGGGGGCAAGATTTATAAATAAGGGTTGGCTCATCGCAACACCAACTGTGCTATTTGAAAAGAAAGTGGGTGCAAGTAATCCTGTTTGTTTTTTTTGCGTGCCATCAGGGTGTGAAAAATAGGGTGTATAAAATACTGGGACGCCAAACATTTCAATCCATGAATTTTTATATGTTATCCTATGGGTTTTCGCATCATGAATAACGCGTACAGCTTTGGCTTGCCACAAAGGGGCACGATTTGGATTATCTTTACAAGGTAGACAAGGCGAATAAACAGCATAATCAAAAGCGCTTTTACTATCCGGTCTTATGTAGCCTCTGGCTGCTGCTATACGTGAACGATCTGCTAATAAAATTCTTATATTTTGAATAGTTGCTTCTTTTAAATCATCTTTAATTTCTAACTTATCTGTAAAAACAACATTCCCATTTGTATCCAATAAACTAATATTCTTTTTAGCAACAATCGTTTCAGCTGTTTCATCATATATAACTTCGTCAGCTAAAAGAATTTTATTGTCCTTAGATATTTCTACATGACCTTTTGCAATAGTTATATTTGTTTGTGGATCATGAATAACCTCATCTGCAGTTAAAAGAACAGATGCTTTAAGTTCTGTGATCAAAAAAAAACAAAAAACAGTAATAAATAAGAAAAAAAAATTTCTTTTAATTAGTATCAAATCCAATAATCCAATTGTGGGCTTATATATGAAAAATTATAGGAATCTGTTTATACCCTTTATTTCATTGCATGCCAACTTCCGTTTTTAGAACAAAAAAAGAATAAAAATAAATTATTTTTTTATTTTTATTCTTTTTATTATCAAATACAATTTGTTATTTTATACACTATAAAGGGAATAAATTTCATGAAAAAAATTCTATATTTTTTTGTACTAGGCTTATCTATTTTTGTACAAAATTCTGCCTACGCTCATACAGGTCATCAATTATCTTATAGTGTATTAAGTGGCTTTTTACACCCTTTCAACGGTATTGATCATATATTAGTTATGTTGGCTATAGGTCTATGGTCAACACAACTTTCAACCAGAACTATATGGATTTTTCCTTTAACTTTTGTCTTTTTCGTTTTAATTGGTGGTATTCTTGGGCAATATCTCTCTGTCACAGGAATTAGTTTTTCGTTTCATGAAATAATTATTATACTTTCAGTTATCGTTACAGGTTTAATTATTGCACGCTTTATTATATTGCCACAAACAATATCGCTTGGACTTATTACTTTATTTGGATTAGCCCATGGTCTTGCCCATGGAATAGAAACACCAAACGATCATTCTTTTTATTTGTATGGTCTAGGTTTTATAACTGCTACAATTTTACTACACCTAGCTGGTATTTTGTTGGGATACTTTATTCATCATTATAAATTTTATAGGCTTTATAGAATAAGTGGGTTAATAACAACAGTGATAGGTTTAAATCTTTTAGTGACATATTCTTTGTAAAATTGTTTTTGGGGTATTATGAATAATTCCAGTTTGCACCGTCGTATCTCAATTATCGGATTGGGATATGTGGGATTACCTTTAGCCGTTGCTTTTGGTCAAAAAAACGATCCTGTTATTGCTTTTGATATTGATCAAAATCGATTAGATGATTTAGCTAAAGGTTATGATCGAACTGGTGAAATAGATAAAGATAATTTAATCAAATCTAAACTTCATTTTACTTCTAATCCCCAAGATTTAAAACTAGCTGATTTTCACATTGTCACTGTTCCTACCCCAATTACAAATACCAGACGACCTGATTTAAATGCTTTGGTAAAGGCAACCAGCACGATAGGAAAAATTTTAAAAAAAGGGGATATTGTTGTTTATGAATCAACTGTGTACCCAGGTGCCACTGAAG